>NZ_JBKJPP010000104.1:0-24318 GCF_046595215.1 Lapillicoccus sp.
CACATTCCGCTCGTTGCGGAGATGCCGCACGGCGGCTACAAGAAGTCCGGCTACGGCAAGGACCTGTCGATGTACGGCTTCGAGGACTACACCCGCATCAAGCACGTGATGGCCAACATCGAGTCCTGAGCGACCCGAAACACGTACGACACACCGAGTTCGGCAGCCTGACCCCACCACCGTCCGCCCCACCCGCGAGGAGAACCCGATGACCGAGCGCCTCAACCCCGAGCAGATGTCCCCCGTGCTGCGCGCCGCCCTGATGCGTGGACTCACGTCCCGCCGAGCCCTGGTCACCGGCGCGCTCGGCCTGGGCGCCACCGCCGCACTCACCGCCTGCGGCAGTGAGGGCACCGCCACCTCCACGGCCAGCGGCTCGGCCTCGAAGACCGCTGCCGCGGCCCAGGACATGAGCGACACCGAGAAGGTCGTCAACTGGTCCAACTGGACCCAGTACATCGACGTCTCCGAGGACGAGAAGACCCGCCCGACGCTCGATGCCTTCACCAAGGACACCGGCATCACGGTGAACTACACCGTGCTGCCGGAGAACGAGCTGCGGGACAAGGTCACGCAGGACGTCGCGACCCAGGCAGGCCAGTACGACGTCGCGACGGTCGGGGCATACGAGGTGCCGATCTGGGCCAAGAACGGGTGGCTGCACGAGGTCGGTGGGTATGCGAGCAAGGACCCGGCCTTCGACATGGCCGACATCCTCAAACCGATGGTGCAGTCCCTGTCGGGGCCGGACGGCAACCTCTACGCCATCCCCTTCTACGGCGAGTCCTCGATGCTGATGTACCGCAAGGACGTGATGGCGGCAAAGGGGATCACCGTTCCCGAGCGGCCGACCTGGCAGGAGGTCGCCGACATCGCTGCCAAGGTCGACGGGGCAGAGCCGGGCATGAAGGGCATCTGCCTTCGCGGACTGCCGGGGTGGGGCGAGATGTTCGCCCCTCTGACGACCGTCGTCAACACCTTCGGTGGCACCTGGTTCACCAAGGACTGGAAGGCGCAGGTCAACTCCCCCGAGTTCACGCAGGCGGTGAAATTCTACGCCGACCTGATCAAGGCGCACGGTGAGGCCGGCGCCTCCCAGGCCGGGTTCAGCGAGTGCCTCAACGCCCTCAGCCAGGGCAAGGTCGCCATGTGGTACGACGCCACCTCCGCTGCCGGTTCGCTCGAGGACCCCAGCATCAGCAAGGCCGCAGGCAAGATCGGCTACGCCTACGCGCCGGTCGTCAAGACGAAGACCTCGGGCTGGCTGTGGACCTGGGCCTGGGCCATGCCCAAGACCACCAAGAAGGCGGACCCGGCCTCGAAGTTCATGCTGTGGGCGTCCGGCAAGGAGTACGAGAAGCTGGTCGGCGAGAAGCTCGGCTGGTCCCGCGTCCCGGCCGGCAAGCGCGCCAGCACCTACGAGATCCCGCAGTACAAGACCGCCGCGGCGGCCTTCGGCGACATCACCCTGAAGTCGATCCAGGGGGCCCAGCCCACCGACCCCGGCGTCCAGCCCCGCCCGACGGTCGGCGTCCAGTTCGTCGGCGTCCCTGAGTTCGCCGATCTCGGCACGAAGGTGTCGCAGCAGATCAGCGCCGTCCTGGCCGGCAACGGCACCGTTGACCAGGCCCTGGCCGACGGCCAGAAACTGGCCGAGACGGTGGCAAGCAAGTACGCAGGCAAGTAGCCCGACGGTCCCGGGCCGCGGCGGTGGTGTGCCGCCCGGCCCGGGCCGCCGGTCAGCGCACCACCCGACGGCCTCGACCAAGGAGTGACGATGACCGCTGTCGCAGAACGAACCTCGCCAACGGGATCACACCCGTCGCGTGAAACGACCCAGCGGTATCGCTGGAAGCGTCGCGGGCCGTTGCTCCCGGCGCTGGTCTTCACCATCATCGTGACCCAGCTGCCGTTCCTGATCACGATCGCCATCTCCACACTGCACTGGAACGTGCTCCAGCCCGGCCAGAGCAGCTTCCTCGGCCTCGGCAACTACGACAGCTTCGCCGGCCTGAAGAACTACGCCACGATCTTCACCGACGACCGCCTGCGGACCGCTGTGGTCAACACCGTCGTGCTGACGGCGTCGGTCGTCGTCGTGAGTGTGCTGATCGGGCTGGGGCTGGCGATCCTGCTCGACCGGAAGTTCCCCGGGCGCGGTCTCGCCCGGACCCTGCTCATCGCCCCGTTCCTGGTGATGCCCGTCGCGTCGGCGCTGTTGTGGAAGCACGCCCTCTACAACCCCGACTACGGCCTGTTCAACGGCACCCTCAACTGGATCTGGCGTCTCTTCGGCGCCAGCGAGGGACCGGTGATCGACTACGTGTCATCCACCCCGATGCCAGCGGTCGTCGCCGCACTGGTGTGGCAGTGGACCCCGTTCATGATGCTGATCCTCCTGGCCGGCCTGCAGGCCCAACCCGGCGACGTCCTCGAGGCGGCCAAGATCGACGGCGCCACCGGCGCGCAGACGTTCCGCCACATCACGTTGCCGTTCCTGCGCCAGTACCTCGAGCTGGGCACGTTGCTGGGCTCGATCTACGTGGTCCAGACCTTCGATGCCATCTTCACCATCACCCAGGGCGGTCCCGGCACGGCGACCACCAACCTGCCCTATGAGATCTACCTGACCATGTTCCGCAAGTACGAGTACGGCGAGGCCGCCGCGGCCGGAGTCGTGGTGGTGATCGGCACGATCATCGTGGCCACCTTCGCCCTGCGCACCATCAGCTCGCTCTTCAACGAGGAGGTCTCCACATGAGCACCCTGGCCCCCCACCGCCCCCCCGCGGCCACCGGCACACGAGCGGCGATCGGCCGTCGGATGCGTCTCCGCAAGGTCAACGACGACACCAGCGCGCGAGCGGGCGCATGGTGGGCCATCGGCACCTGGGTGCTGACCCTCCTGTTCTTCGCCCCGGTGGCGTGGATGGTCCTGACGTCCCTGCACCAGGAGTCCGACGCGGCAACCAACCCGCCCTCGCTCTTCGCCGGGATCACGTTCGCCAACTACGGGTTGCTGTTCGACCGGGGCGTGACCCCGTTCCTCATCAACTCGGCCACCGCGAGCATCGTCTCGACCCTGCTCGTGCTCCTGCTCGCGGTGCCCGCCGCCTACGCACTGTCGATCAAGCCGGTGACCAAGTGGACCGATGTGATGTTCTTCTTCCTGTCCACCAAGTTCCTGCCACCGATCGCCGCGCTGCTGCCGATCTACCTGATCGTCAAGAACGCAGGGATGCTCGACAACGTCTTCACCCTGATCATTCTCTACACCTCGATGAACCTGCCCATCGCGGTGTGGATGATGCGCTCCTTCCTCGCCGAGGTCCCCAAGGAGATCCTCGAGGCCGCCGAGGTCGACGGGGCGGGCCTGCTCCGCACCCTGTGGAACGTCGTCGCCCCCGTCGCCGCTCCGGGGCTGGCCGCGACCAGCCTGATCTGCTTCATCTTCAGCTGGAACGAGTTCATGTTCGCGGTGAACCTCACTGCCGTCCGGGCCTCGACCGCGCCGATCTTCCTCGTCGGCTTCATCTCCAGCCAGGGCCTGTTCCTGGCCAAGCTCTGCGCAGCCGCCACCCTGGTGTCGCTGCCGGTGCTCATTGCCGGCTTCGCCGCCCAGGACAAGCTCGTCCGCGGCCTCTCCCTCGGCGCCGTCAAGTGAGGTCCCTCAGCGCCGAGGCACTGTCCGCCGTCGCGGACACCGTGCCGACGCCCACCTACGACCGGAGGCAGGTCCGGACGGGGATCGTCCACATCGGGGTCGGCGGCTTCCACCGCGCCCACGAGGCTGCCTATCTCGACCACCTGATGAACGACGGCAAGGCCCTCGACTGGGGCATCAGCGGGATCGGGCTCCTGCCCCACGACCGGCACATGCACGAGGTGATGACCGCCCAGGACTGCCTCTACACCATGGTCGTCAAGCATCCCGACGGATCGTTGCACCCCCGGGTCGTCGGCTCGATCGTGCAGTATCTCTTCGCCCCCGACGACCCGGAGGCCGTCCTCGAGCTGATGGCCGACCCGGCGACCAGGATCGTCTCCCTCACCATCACCGAGGGGGGCTACCTCGTCCACCCGGTGACCGGCGAGTTCGACTCGGACGACCCGGCCACCCAGAAGGACCTGCGCCCGGACGCGACGCCCACCACGGCCTTCGGGTTCATCACCGAGGCCCTCTCGCGCCGACGCGAGCGCGGCCTGCCACCGTTCACCGTGATGTCATGCGACAACATCCCCGGCAACGGTGAGGTCGCACACAAGATGATCGGGGCGTTCGCCCGACTCAAGGACCCCGAGCTCGCGGACTGGCTCGAGAGGGAGGTCAGCTTCCCCAACTCGATGGTCGACCGCATCACCCCAGTCACCACCGACGCGGACCGGGCCTTGCTCGCCGAGCAGTTCGGGGTGGAGGACGCCTGGCCGGTCGTCTGCGAGCCGTTCACCCAATGGGCGTTGGAGGACCACTTCGGTGCTGGTCGCCCACCCTTCGAGGACGTCGGCGTCCAGATGGTCGACGAGGTCGAGCCCTACGAGCTGATGAAGCTGCGGCTGCTCAACGCCAGCCATCAGGCACTCTGCTACCTGGGCTACCTCGCGGGATACCGCTACGTGCACGAGGTGTGCCGGGACCCGCTCTTCACCCACTTCCTGCTCGGCTACATGGACCGCGAGGCGACCCCCACCCTGGCCGCCGTTCCCGGAGTCGACCTCGAGCAGTACAAGCATCAGCTGATCGACCGCTTCGCCAACCCCGAGATCCGTGACACCTTGGTCCGGCTGTGTGCCGAGAGCTCGGACCGGATCCCCAAGTGGTTGCTCCCGGTGGTCCGGGAACAGCTGGCCAGCGGTGGGGAGATCCGGCGCTCGGCGCTGGTCGTCGCCTCCTGGGCCAGGTATGTCGAAGGCGTCGACGAGCAGGGCCAGCCCATCGAGGTCGTCGACAGGCTGCGGGAGCAGCTGATCGAGCGAGCCGGCCGCCAGCACGCGGAACCCCTGATCTTCATCGCCAACCGTGACCTCTTCGGCGACCTCATCGACGACGAGCGATTCGTCCTGGCCTATCGCGAGGCCCTCGACTCGCTGCACACACACGGTGCTCGCGCCACGCTGGAGGCAGCAGCGCAGGGTCAGGCCTGACGGCACGCGTGGTGGCCCCGACCGGACCGGGCCCCATCGACGTCAGGTGCGCTCGGGGCCCTTCGGGTGCTCCACCGACGCGTCCGACCCGGGAAACACCAGCGACTCCTGCCCGTCGTCGTGGCGGACGAGGTAGGGCGGCTCTCCGTCCCGTCCCCGGATCTCGATGATCTCGGACGTCTGGTCGGGCCTTCCGACGACCCGGCCGTGCACGTGCAGCCGGTCACCCACGATCGCGCGCATGGCTACTCCTCTCCAAGGGCCCCACCAGTACAGCGTGCACCTTCCCGCGGGCCAGCGGAAGAGGGACGAGCTCTCACCCCTGCCCAGGCTCAGGAGATGCGTCGCGCCATCGCCGGGTCGGGAGCACCGACAGCCTCGGGGTGGAAGATCGCGGCGAGGGCCTCGACGCCGTCGACGAGGCGCGGCCCGGGCCGGGCGAAGGAGGCATTGGCGTCCACCGCCCACACCGGGACCCCGTCGGGCAGGGTCCCCCGGGCGACCAGCTCGGCGGCGAGACCGGCCGTCTCCTCGAGGTGGTAGCCGCAGGGCGCGGCGATGATCACCTCGGGCCGACCAGCGAGCGCCTCGGGCCAGGTGATGCGCACCGACTTCTCGCCGGCGCTGCCCGCGACGTTGCTCCCGCCGGCCCGCAGGACCATCTCCGGCACCCAGTGACCGGGCGCGAAGGGCGGGTCCGTCCACTCCAGGACGAGGGCCCGCGGTCGGGGGCGCCCGGCGACAGCCGACTCCACGGCATACAGGCGCTCGCGCAGCGTCTCGACGAGGGAGCGTGCCGACACTCCGCAGCCACTGGCGTCGCCGAGCGTGACGACCGAGGCGAGCACCTCGTCGAGCGTGTGGGGGTCGATGGTGAGGACCTCGGCGCGGCAGCCGAGGTGCGCCAGGGCCTCGTCCACGACGGAGACGTCGACCGCACAGACCGCACAGAGGTCCTGGGTGACCACGAGGTCGGCATCGAGGTCGGTCAGTGCCCCCGCGTCGAGGTGGTAGAGGTCCTCACCGGCGTGCATCCGCTCGGTGACCGCGACGTCGATCTGCGCCGGGGTGAGCCCCTCGGGCAGCGAGGACGTCGAGACGATCCGGCGGGTGCGCGCCTCCAGCGGGTGGTCGCACTCGAAGGTCACGCCGACGACGTCGTCGCCCGCACCGACGGCGAAGAGGATCTCGGTGCTCGAGGGCAGCAGGGACACGATGCGCATGGGTCGACGATAGGCGCCGGCAGGAGGAGCACCCCCACGCAGGTCGGGTCAGGTCGCGGCAGCGGCGAGCGTCGCCCCGTCCGCGGTGCGCACGTCGACCGCCCGGATGTCCGCGGCCGCCATCCAGCACGCCGCGGAGAGGGTCGTGCGCCCGGACGGTATGCCGCGCCAGCTGGCGACGCTGTAGCTGTAACCGGCCCGGTTCGTGACCCAGAGGTAGAGGACACCGCTGGTGGGCAGCCCGGAGCCCGCGACGTCGAGCTGCGTGCCCCAGGCCCGGGTGACGAGGTCGATCTGGACGCTTGCGGACCCGGTTCCTGCGGGGGCTGCCACGACCCGCGACGTGGGGGCGGCCTGGACGCGGGCCAGCACCGGCCCGATGCTCGCGCCGAGGCCGCCGGCGGCGAGCGCGAGGACGACGGCGGCAACGGCGACGCGCCACCGCTGGGCGCGGCGGCGGGCCCTGACCGCCTCGAGGAGGAGGTGCGGGACGGGCACGGAGGCGACAGGGTCGGTGGTGGTGGCGGTCGCGATGAGATCCAGGTCGGACACGGGGGGCGCGGCGAGGTCGAGCAGTGCTGGCAGGCCGGAGAACTGGGCTGCCTCCTGCTGGCAGGCCGGGCAGGTGCGCAGGTGCCGCGTGAAGGCATGGTGCTCCTCGGGCTCGAGGCCGCCGAGGATGAACGCACCGAGGAGCTGGTGGAGCTCGGCGGCGCGCTGGGTGGCGTCGTCGTGGGTCACTGGGTGACTCCCATCTCGTCGAGGATGGCCCGCAGGGAACGGACCGCGTAGAACGCGCGGGACTTCACCGTGCCGGCCGGGATCCCGAGGGCGACGGCCGCCTCCGCGACGGTGAGGCGTTGGTAGTAGAGGGCGACCACGGTGGCCCGGTGGTCCGGCTGCAGCCGGGTCAGGGCGTCCTCGATGAGGATCTGGTCGAGGGCCCGGTCGATCTCGACCACGGGATTGGTGGCGCGGGGGTCGATCCGGGCCCGTGAGTCGTCGTCACGGTCCTCGGCCACCTCGATGACCCGACGGCCGGCCGCGCGGTGCATGTCGATGAGGATGTTGCGGGTCGTGCGCAGGAGGTAGGCCCGCATGCTCGTCACCTCGGGCGCCTGGCGCCAGACCCGTAGGATGGCCTCTTGGACGACGTCCTCGGTGCGGGCCCGGTCGACCGAGGTCCGGCCGATGAACCGGCGGAGTGCGGGCGCGTGCTCACGGTAGATGTCGGCGACGACGTCCTCGTCCAGGGGCATGCCCAGACCTCCCTTCCCGGCTCCTCCCCATGCTCCCCGACGGCAGGGGACCCGGGGGGGAAGACGCCCAAAGAGCCTCGCCGGTTCAGGTGAACCGAGACCGGGCTCCTGGCGTCTACCCGGGTGGCGCCTGTGGCGCCCAAGGGGGCAGGGCCACACCCAGATCCCGAGGAGCAGACATGGACAGCCGCCGAGTCATCAGCCTGGTCGGGGCAGTCCTTGCGGCGACCTCGCTCGCCGCGTGCGGGTCGAGCACGACCACCCCGAGCGCCCCGAGCGCCGGCGTCTCCGCCGCGAACGCCCCGGGAGCTGCGCTGGCGCTGGCAAAGACCACCCTCGGTGAGGTGGTCGTCGACGCCAAGGGCATGACGCTCTACATGTACACCAAGGACACCCAGGGCTCGGGCAGGAGCACCTGCACGGGACAGTGCCTGGCGGCGTGGCCCCCACTCCTCGTGGACGCCACCCCCAGCGTCCCGGGCATCACGGGGAAGCTGGCGACGATCACCACTCCTGACGGCAAGAAGCAGGTCACCCTCGACGGCTGGCCGCTCTACTACTTCGCCAAGGACACGTCTCCCGGTGACGTGACGGGGCAGGGCGTCGGGACGGTGTGGTGGGTCCTCGCCGCGAGCGGCACCCCGATCCAGGCGGCGGCTGAGGGCGGCAACTCCGGCTACTGATCCCGCTGACGAGGGTCCGCGGCGCTCAGGCCTGCCCCGTCCGGCGCAGGACCTCCTGAAACCACTCGACGCCGGTGTCGAAGGTCTTGCCGCCCGCGATCCGGTCGAACTCGATCGCCCGCAGCTGGTCCCCCCGCTCCTCGTCGTGACCGACGACGCCGGGGATCCCGGCCCGCGCCGCGTCCACGGCGACCTCGACCATCTGCCGGATGAGGTCGAGGTCGGCGGCGTTGGCCGGGGCCGACCGGGAGAAGTACCCGCTCTTCTGGACGAGTGTCTTCTCGGCCCCGAGCAGTCCGGCGAACTGCTCGGCGAACCACCGGCCGGGGTTGACCGCGTCGAGCCTGACGTGGCCGAACGGGTCGCGGGGCACCTCGTCGCCGGCCGCCTCGAGCTGCTCGACGATCTCCGTCACCCCGGCCCCCTCGGACAGGAAGATGTTGACGCAGCCGCTCTCGTCCATGACCGTGCGCAACCGGGCCGCCTCCCCAGCCATGTCGATGCCGGCCTCAGGGACGTAGACCGCGTGGATGTCCCACCGCTCGGGGGTGAGGCCGATCGACGGCACCCACTCCTGCGCTGCGTGCCACGCCTGGTAGGCCCGCGCCGCGGCGCCGGTCAGCCAGCCGCAGCCGCGACCCATGACCTCGTGGATGATGAGCATCCGGGGGTTCGCGCCGTGCTCGGCGAGGACGTGCTGGGCAAACCGGGAGGACTCCTCGGCGGCCGTGGAGGCTCCCAGGGACTGGCGGATCGGGATGATGTCGTTGTCGATCGTCTTGGGCAGCCCGACGACGGTGAGGTCATAGCCGCGCTCGTGGAGGAACGCCGCGAGGTCGGCCGCCGTCGTGTTGGTGTCGTCGCCACCGATGGTGTGCAGGACGTCGACCCCGTCGGCGCGCAGCTGCTCGGCGGCGACCTCGAGCGGGTCCTGACCCTCCTCGATGAGACCCCTGCCCACGAGGTCGGCGGCGTTGGTCAGCTTGACCCGGCTGTTGCCGATGGGACTACCGCCAAAACCGTGCAGCAGGTGCGCCCGCGATCGGGCCGCGTCGTCGATGACGATGCTGTTGCCGGCCAGCACCCCGTGGTAGCCGTGCTGGTAGGCCATGAGCTCCACGTCGGGCACGAGCGCGGTGTAGCGCTCGATGAGACCACCCACGGCCGAGGAGAGACACGGGGCGTAGCCGCCCGCGGTGAGCAGGGCCACGCGGCGAAGGGTTCGAGCCATGCTCCTGAGCCTAGGGCCGTATGCCGGGATGCGAGGTCCCGTCCCCACCACCTGGGCGGCGGCCGCTCAGAACCCGGCCACCAGGACCTGTTGAGACCCGGGACGTGCCAGGACCAACGTCTGATGCGACTGACACTCGTCCTGAGCGGCGTGCCGAACGTCCCGCGGAGTCGCGTCCGTGTGACCACGACGGCGTCGGCCTGCGCCGGAGAACTTCTGTCGCCCGCCGATCGCGTCAGGAACGTTGGGAGAGCTGGACGCTGGCGATGGGTCGGAAGCCCGCCGCGAGGACGGTGCGCAGGGCCCGGGCATTGCCGGGCGCGACGGCTGCCACCATCGGCTCGCCCTCTGGACCCGCCATCGAGGCCTCGCGGATCATCGCCACGGCGTCCACCCGGCCATCCGTCTCGATGCCGAGCTCCAGCAGGCCGCCCAGCCCTCGCCCGACCGTGACGAGCGCGGCGATCCCGGGGTCGGCGAACCCGAGGACCCGCACGTCGTCCCGCAGCCGCCTCGCGAGCTGCACCCGGGGGTGGCTCTCGAGATCCAGACGCTCCACGAGGGCACGGGGAAGGACGGTCGGTGGGCTGGCGACCAGGACCGCGTCGAGGGAGTCGATCCAGCCATCGGCACCGGCCAGGCTCTGAACCACGTGGGGGGCGTGCGCACCGCCATAGCCCCCCGGCGCGAGGCGGCGGAGCCCCTCGTCCGAGACGTCCTCGTCGACGGCCAGGAAGGCGTGGCCGGTGAAGGCGATGACGGCACCGAGCCCCTTGCGCCACGGAGCGATCCGCTCCCACCCGCCGTCGACGACCGGGAACACCCCCTCGTGGGCGTCGACGATGAGGGCACGCAGGGTCCGCCCCTGGGACATCGCGCTTCGCGTCGACACGGTCCCGCTGAACCAGATGTCTGGTTTCCGGTGTGGTCGAGCGGGTAGGGTCGCGGCGAATGGGGACCGACCCCGTCACTGATGCCGGGCCGTTCGCCCGGCTGAAATGGAGTGCAGATGATCGTCCTTGGCATCATCCTCGTCATCATTGGCCTTGTGGTGAAGTCCCTCAGCATCCTCGTGACCATCGGCGTCATCCTGCTGATCGTCGGCGCGGTGCTGTTCATCCTCGGCGCCACCGGGAGGGCGGTGGGCGGACGCAAGCACTGGTTCTGATCGACCCGGTGGCGTGTCGGCGGAGGGGTCCGGCGCGGCGTCGCCACAGCGCCCCGTCCGGCCGTTGCCGGACGGGGCGCTCTGCATGGCGGCAGCCTCGGACAGATGCGAGGTCGTCCGCCTGAATGTCGGTGATGGCGCCGACGTGACCGGACGAATGACGGGACGCGGACGTGGATCGGTGACGTCCTGAGCGTGCCGCGCAGCCAGCATCCGGTCGTTCGTCCCGCGCTCGTGCTGCTCATGCTGACGCCCGGCCCATCGAGCACCCTCGCACGAGCGCACCGAACCCGCGGCCCCTGACGACCCACCCTCATGTCGGAGGCCCGGGTTTGCGACGGGGCCGCGGTGGGTAGGTCCACAGGGTCTCGAGCAGACGGGACACGTGTGGCACGTGTGCTGGAGGCTGCGATGATACCGGTCGGAACGCTGTCGGTCCGCGAGCTGATCGTCGAGCTCGCGCTGGTTGAGGAGGCCCTGCGTCGGGACCTCCGCCCGGGAAGCCCGGTCGCCGATCGCCGGGACGAGGCTCTGCACGAGCGCGGCAGGGCCATCATCGAGGAGCTGCGCCAGCGCAGCACGTCCCGACCCGCCCCGGGCGACCTGCCAGCGGCCGCGACGCTCGTCCTGCCTGGCCCGTCAGCCGCCGAGGAGGCGGTCGCCGCCGACCCACACGCCGGCCGTGTCAGCGACGCCACCGAGGGCGAAGACGGCGGCCAGGGCCTCGTCCGGACCCTGCGCGTGGCGCAGGACCGTGTCGAGCGTGCTCCCGGGGGCGGGCCGGATCCAGACCGCGTCGAACGCGCGGCCCACTGACAGCTCACCCACCTCGTCGCCCAATCCGAGGGCCAGGGCGCCCGAGCGGGTCGCGAGGTGGAGCAGGTGCGCGGAGGTCAGGGGCAACCCGTCTGTCCCGAGCAGCTGCTGCACGAAGGAGGCCTGCAGCCCCTCCTTGAGCAGCGAGAATCCCGTGCCTGCGCCGACGTCCGACCCCAGGGCCACCGACACGCCGTGATCGACGTGGCGGCGCAGCCCGAAGAGCCCGCTGCCCAGGGCGCAGTTGCTGCTCGGGCAGTGCGCCACGACCGACCCCCGCGCGCCGAGCAGGGCCAGCTCCCGCTCGGTGACGTGGACGTCATGGGCGAAGATGCTCCGGCCACCCACGAGCCCGTGGTGGTCGTAGGTGTCGAGGTAGTCGAGGCGGGCAGGGAACTGTGCCGCGACCTGGGCGATCTCGGCGAGGTTCTCGTTGAGGTGGGAGGTGAACCACGCGCCCTCGACGTGGGTGAGCAGGGCCGCACAGGAGTCCAGCAGCGCCTCGCTCGACGAGAGCGAGAAGCGGGGCGTCACGGCATACCTCGTCCGACCGACCCGGTGCCACCGCGTGGCGAGGGCCAGACCCTCCTCGTAGGCGCGCTCGGGCGTGGTGAGCAGCTCGGTGCGTAGCGCCCGGTCGCTGACCACGAGGCCCGACGTGACCCGCAGGCCCACCCGGGTGACCTCGCTGAAGAGGGCGTCGACCGCCGCGGCGAAGTGGGCACCGAAGACGAGGGCGGTGGTCGTGCCGGCCGCGACGAGCCCGCTGACGAACTCCGCGGCAACCTCCTCGGCGTAGGCCGGGACCGCGAGCCGGGTCTCCTCGGGCAGGGCGTAGCGGTGCAGCCAGTCGAGCAGGGGGAGGCCGAGACCACCGATCGCGCGGACCTGCGGATAGTGCACGTGGGTGTCGACGAACCCGGGCAGCAGCATTCCGCCGGGCAGGTGGACGACCTCCTCGTGGGGGTGGTGGCTGCGCACCTCGGCGTAGGGGCCCCGCGCCCGGATGACCCCGTCCTCGACGAGCAGGCCGGCATCCTCCTGCGAGCGCAGCAGGCCTCCGGTGAAGGGGTTCTCGGGGGTGTCGAGGACCGTCGCGCGGTAGAGGGTCATCGACGGGGTCGTCCAGCGGCGCGTTCGCGCTCGAGGGTCCGGACGAGGTCGGCGGCGATGCTCAGGGCGATCGTCGCGGGGTCCTTCCCGCTGAGGTCCGGCAGCCCGATCGGCGTCGTGATCCGGGCCAGGTCGGCGGGGGTGTGACCCTCCTCGGCGAGACGTCGCGTGAAGCGGCTCCACTTCGCGGCGGAGCCGATCAGGCCGATCGACCCGAGGTGGGTGCACCGCAGGGCGGCGTCGCACAGCGCGACGTCCTCGGCGTGGTCGTGGGTCAGGACGAGCACGTGCGTCCCGGTCGGGACCTGGCCGAGGACGACCTCCGGCACCGGCGCGTGGTGCGGGTGCACCGAGGCGCTGCCCGTGAGGACGTCGGCCAGGCGGTGCGGGGAGAGGTGCTCGGCACGGGAGTCGACGAGGTGCAGCTCGAGGTCGTGGCGCGAGAGGATCCGCGCGAGCTCCAGCCCGACGTGGCCGATCCCGAAGATGGCCACCGACGCGACGACGGCGAGCGGTTCAAGCAGGAGGGTGACCTCGCCGCCGCAGCACTGGACGCCGTGCTCGGCGGGTGCCCGGTCGGTGAGGGAGAGCGTGAACAGCTCAGGTATGCCGCGCTGTTGGGCGAGCATCTCGCGGGCCCGGGCAAGGGCCGTCGCCTCGAGGTTGCCCCCGCCGATGCTCTCCCACGTGGCGTCCTGCGCGACGACCATCTTGGCCCCCGCCTCGCGCGGGGCGTGCCCACGCACGGCGGCGACGGTCACGACGACACCGGGGCGACGATCGCGGCGCAGCTGCTCGACGGCGGTGACCCAGCTCATCGACCCACCTCGCCGGGCGAGGCGGCGTGGACTGCTGTCGTCGCAGCGGACGTCGCCACGGCCTCAGCGGACGTCCCCGCGGTCTTCGTAGAGGCCTGGGCGGCCTCCACGGCCCAGTAGACGGCCTCTGGCGTTGCGGGCGAGGCGAGGTCGACGCCATGCCCCGGTGGGCCGAAGGCGGCGGCGGCCTGGCGCAGGGCCTCCCGGACGCTGAGCGCGAGCATGAGCGGCGGCTCGCCGACTGCCTTGGAGCCGTAGACGACACCGTCGTCGTGGGCGTCCTCGAAGAACGAGACGTTGAAGACCTGCGGCATCTCGGAAAAGCTCGGGAGCTTGTAGGTGCTCGCGGACGGGGTCGTGAGCCGGCCACGGCCGGGCCCGTCGCCGGTGTCCCACCGCAGGTCCTCCAGGGTGAGCCAGCCGGCGCCCTGGACGAACCCGCCCTCGATCTGGCCGAGGTCGATGAGCGGGGAGAGGCTGTCCCCGACGTCCTGGACGATGTCGACCCGCCGCAACCGGTAGCTGCCGGTGAAGCCATCGACCTCGACCTCGGTGGCCGCGGCCCCGAAGGCGAAGTACTTGAACGGCTCGCCCTGCATCCGGGACATGTCCCAATGCAGGCCCTCGGTGCGGTAGAACCCTGCGGCCCACAGCGAGATCCGTTGGTGGTAGGCCAAGTTGACGACGTCGTCGAACGCCAGCACCTGGTCACCGCGGTCCGACGTCACCCTGCCGTCGGCGAAAAGGACGTCCTGCGCGCCGACCCCGAGCGTGCGAGCGGCAACCTCCGCCAGCCGCCAGCGGATCTGCTCGCAGGCGTGCTTCACCGCGCCCCCGTTGAGGTCCGCACTCGAGCTGGCCGCCGTGGCGGACGTGTTGGGCACCTTGTCTGTCCGGGTCGGCGCGAGCCGCACCCGGGCGAGCGGCACCCCGAGCGAGGTGGCCGCGACCTGGAGCATCTTCGTGTGCAGGCCCTGGCCCATCTCGGTGCCGCCGTGGTTGATCAGGACGGAGCCGTCCTTGTAGACGTGGACGAGAGCGCCCGCCTGGTTGAAGGCGGTGAAGTTGAAGGCGATCCCGAACTTCACCGGGGTCATCGCCAGCGCCCGCCGCCGGTGCGGCTGGGCGGCGTTGAACGCGGCGATCTCGCGTTGCCGGGCCAAGACGTCGCCTGATGCCTCCAACTGGGACCAGATGGCGTGGATGCGCTCGGCGTGGCGCACCCGCTGGCCGTAGGGGGTGGCCTGACCGGGCGTGTAGAAGTTGCGTCGGCGCAGCTCGCCCGCGGCGATCCCCAGCAGGGGAGCGCACCGGCCGAGGATGTCCTCGACGACGAGCATCCCCTGCGGACCGCCGAAGCCCCGGAACGCCGTCTGCGAGGTCTTGTGCGTCCTCGCCACCCGGCCGTGGACCTCGACGTGGGGCAGCCAGTAGGCGTTGTCGACGTGGCAGAGCGCCCGGGCCAGCACCGGCTCGGACAGGTCGAGGCTCCAGCCGCCGTCAGAGGTCAGCGTCGCCTCGAGGGCCTGGAACCGCCCCTCGGCGTCGAACCCGGCCCGCCACGTGGCGTGGAAGGGGTGGCGCTTGCCGGTCATCGTCAGGTCCTGGGTCCGGTTCAGCCGCACCCGGACCGGACGCCCGGTGAGGACGCTGCCCAGCGCGGCGACCGCGGCATACCCGTGCGGTTGCATCTCCTTGCCCCCGAAGGCGCCGCCCATCCGCAGGCACTGAACCGTCACCGAGTGGCTGCTGAGGCCGAGGACGTGCGCGACGACCTCCTGCGTCTCGGTCGGGTGCTGGGTGCTGCTCTCGACGAACACCTGGCCGGCCTCGTCGACGTGCGCCAAGCAGGCCTGCGTCTCGAGGTAGAAGTGCTCCTGCCCGCCCATCTGGATCTCGCCGGAGAAGACATGCGCCGATGCCGCGAAGCCGGTTCCCACGTCGCCGCGCCGGATCGTCGGCCGGGCGCCCTGGAAGCTCTCGGCGGCGATCGCCTCCGCGAGGGTGATGATCGAGGGCAGTGGCTCGTAGTCGACCTCGACGCGGGCTGCCCCGAGGCGCGCCGCCTCCTGCGTCTCGGCGAGCACCCAGGCGACGGCGTGCCCGTGGAACATCACCTCGGTGGGGAAGAGCGGCTCGTCGTGCTTGGTGCCGGAGTCGTTGGTGCCGGGGACGTCGTCGGCCGTGAGGACGCGGACGACCCCCGGGACGTCCATCGCCGGTGTCGTCCGCAGGCCCGTCACGAGCGCGTGGGCGTGCGGTGCCTGGACCGGCCAGGCGTGCAGGACGCCGTGGGTCCTGGCGGCGAGGTCATCCGTGTAGAGGGCCTTGCCGCTCACGTGCAGCGCCGCGCTCTCGTGCGGGATCGCCCTGCCGACAACGGGATCCACGGGTCGTTGGGACAGGGCGGTCATGCCTTCGCCCCCTGGTGTCGGAGGTCCTCGGCGTGGAGCCGGAGCAGCGCCTGGCCGAGCATGGCCGAGCGGTATGCCGCGCTGGCCCGGTGGTCGTCCAGCGGTGTGCCCTCGCTGCGCAGCACGGCCGCGGCCTCCCGGACCGTCTCGGGTGTCCAGGGCCGGCCGGTGAGAGCCGCCTCGGTGGCGTGTGCCCGGATCGGCGTGGCCGCGACCCCGCCGAGGCCGATCCGGGCCCGGATGACTTCGCCCTCCTCGACGACGAGGGCGAAGGCCACGGCGACGCTGGAGATGTCGTCGAAGCGCCGCTTGCTGATCTTGTGGAAGGCGGTGATCTCGGCCAGGGGCAGTGGGATCCGGACCGCCCGGATCAGCTCGTCCGGGCGCCGGAGCGTCTCGCGGTAGCCGGTGAAGTAGCCATCCACCGGCACCTCGCGCTCGCCGCCGACGCAGGTGAGGACGACGGTCGCCTCCAGCGCGAGCAGGACGGGGAGGGTGTCGCCGATGGGGGACCCCGTCCCGAGGTTGCCGCCGATCGTGGCCCCGTTGCGGATGAGGCGCGACGCGAACTGCGGGAGGAGGTCGTCGATGAGGGGGACGCGCCCGCCCAGGCCCTGCTCGATCTCGGACAGGGTGAGGGCGGCGCCGAGCTCGATCCGGTCGGGCCCGGCGTCGAGGGTGCGCAGCTCGGGGAGCCGGTCGACGGCGACGGTGAGGGCGGCCCGGCGGCCGTGCAGGTTGACCTCCACCCCCCAGTCGGTCGAGCCCGCGACGAGCACGGCATCTGGGTGGGAGGCGAGGAGCGTGAGGGCCTCGCCCAGATCGGTAGGGCGGACGAACTCGCCGTCTGCGGCGAGCAGCCGGGTGGCGACCGGCTCCGGTGCGGCAGCGGTCAGCCGCGCCGCGAGGGCGTCGCCCGGTGACGGGTGGCCGAGGGCGTAGGCGGCGTCGCGGATCGGGCGGTAGCCGGTGCACCGGCACAGGTTGCCGCTCAGGGCGTGCAGGTCGAAGCCGTTCGGTCCGCGCTCGGGGTCGCGCTCGTGCTCCTGGCCGCTCCCGTTGGTCCGGCCGGTGCGGTAGAACTCGGCGGCCATGCTGCAGACGAAGCCCGGGGTGCAGTAGCCGCACTGCGACCCGCCGCGCACCGCCATCTCACGTTGGACCGGGTGCAGGTCCGCTGGCGTCCCCAGCCCCTCGGCGGTGACGACCTCCTGGCCGTCGAGGGAGGCCGCGGGGATGAGGCAGGCGTTGAGGGCGGTCCACTGGCTGCCCTCGCCGTCGGGGCGGGCGACGAGGACCGAGCAGGCACCGCACTCGCCCTCGGCGCAGCCCTCCTTGGTCCCGGTCAGCCCCTGGTCTCGCAACCAGTCCAGCGCCGTGGTGTGGGCCCTGATACCGCGCAGGCTGAGCGGTCGGCCGTTGACCATGACCTGATGCCCGTCCGAAGCCCTCATGTCCTGCTCCCGCCACGCCGCCATGGTCCATCATCCGCCCCGAGCCGCGCGTGACGACAGAGGGGCATGGTTGGTGAGTGACGTCGGGCCGCAGGTCAACCTTGCTCAGCTCAGCCGTGCTCAACTCAGCCATACGCAGCGACGTGTCCCGATGACGTCGAGAACGATACACAGCGGATCGGCACCACGTCAGTGAGCCTCAGACGAGGCGGTGGCCGATGCCTGTCGCAGCGGCGCGCAACGAGCCACGCAGGACTGGGGTCGTCAACGGACGGGAGAACGACGGGCGCTCAGGAAACGCGTCCGCGGCCGCGGTGTACCAGGGTCAGCATCGGGTGGCCCGTCATCATCGGGACACTCCACAAGCCGTCCGGGTCCGGCCACTGCTCGTCGATCGCCTGGGCCCACTGCCGGCATACCCGCTTCGGTCCGGACGTCAGCAGGTGCGCGCCCCCACTCCGTGCCCTACGAGGTCCTTCCTCCAACGGTTCTGCCCGCGACGTGGCTCGGCCATGACTCCCTGACCGGGCTATCGATCCGGCGTCGCGAGGATCTTGAAGAGCATGGTGTTGACGTCGGTGAGGGCTTGGACGTCGATCCGTCCGCGATGCTGGTCCAACCGGGCCTTACGCAGGCTGGCGACCAGACCTGGGGCCGCCCAGCCACCGCCCAGCTCGACTCCGAATCCGGTGTCGGGCTCGGTGTCGAACACGGGCACCACAGACGGTCGGCCCGCTGGGAATCTCGTTGTACACCGTGGAGGAGATCACCACCACGCTGGTGCCAGCGTCGATCCTCCAGATGTCGCCCCTGCGTGGGGAGACGCTCAACGCCCTGCCAGCTCGTCGAGATGGCGATCGGCCCACGCCTCGGTGAACGCTCCGGCATCGAGATGGGCCACCATCCATCGGTCATGCGCCGCACAGCGCCTCCGCATGTCCTCGACGTCGAGGAGACCCTCGATCCATGAGTTCATCGACTGATGGTCGGCATCGGCATAGCGCTTGACCGCCTCGTACGCCGCTCCGGCCACCGGTCCCACTCACCTCCCCGTCCCACGACCACTGCCGGATGCGCAGTCCGTCCGGGACGTGATCTGGGACCGGTGGTAGCGGGACATCGTGGTGGTGGTCGCCCACGCGAAACAGTCGGACAGCACCTGCCGGAGCCGGCCGTCGCTGGCGAGGCCGACGTCTGCCAGTGCCTGATCGAAGCAGGCGATCGCTCGACGGTCCATCTCCTCGTGCGGGCCGTTGCCACTGTGCATCCGCACCACTGAGGTCTCGTCGCCGTAGGAGTCTGAAGAGGTCGTCGGACCCCCGAGTGCCTCCATCTCGTCGGCCATCACCCTGGCTTGCCATGCACCGGCCAGGCGCAGCAAACCGTCGGCACCACCCGCAGCCTCGTACAGGGTCTGCATGGTCAAGGATGGCACGCCGCCTCGCCACCGTTCCACTACCGTCAGCTGCCGCGGTAGGTCGAGTAGCCGTAAGGGGCGAGCAGCACCGGCACGTGATGGTGCTCGTCGGGATCGGCCACGGTGAAGGTGATGACGACCTCGGGGTAGAAGCCGGTCCGGTGGGTCGCCGCGAAGTAGGACCTCGTGTCGAACCGGAGCCGGTAGTCGCCGGCCTCGAGCCGGTCCGGCCCGATCACCGCCACCCGGCCGTCGTCGTCGGTGACCCCGGCCCCGAGCGGATCGCCGGCCACGAGGTCCGCGCACGGGGACAACGCCGACTCGAGGGTGACGCGGACCCCGCGAGCCGGCATACCCAGGCTCGTGTCCAGGACGTGGGTGCTCAACGTGCCCATCTGCTCAGACCACGCTCTCGAGTCGGAGCACCGCGATCTCGCGCAGCGCGCTGGTCGTCTCGGCCCGCTCGGCCGGGTCGTCGTTGGCGAGCCGGCGGGTCAGCTCGGTGAGGATCTCGGCGGCGGAGCGCCCCGCTGCGCGGATGATGAAGACCCGGGCGAAACGCTGCTCGTAGGCCTGGTTCCCGGCGGACAGCCTCGCGGCGGCGTCGGCGTCCGAGGCGTCGACTCCCGCCTGCTCACGCCGGGAGTATGCCGTGTCGTGCCCCCGCGTGGGCCGCTCGCCGATGCGCGGATGGCCGGACAGGGCGCAGGCGAGCTCCTCGTCGGTGAGCGCTGACGCCGCGTCCTTGGCGCGCTCCCGCAACGCCTCGAACGTCGGATACGGCCGACCGTCCGCGACGTCGGCGGCCCACCGCGGCACGGCGAGGCACCGCAGGAGGCGGTCCTGGGCCACGGGGGAGGACAGGAGGTTGAACGCGTCAACTCGGGTGCCGGGATCGGCGCGGGGCATCGTCACTCCAGCTCGTCTATCGGGCGTCGTCGCGGGTCACGGTGGCCTCGATCAGGCCGTAGGGGCGGTCGGCCGCGATGAAGACCTCGCCGTCGTTCTCGATCCCGAAGGGGGAGAGGTCGACCAGGAAGTGGTGCTTGTTCGGGGCCGAGAAGGTGATCTCGGCGATCTCCGGATGCGCTTCGAGGACGGCGGACCCCATCGCGTAAAGGGATTCCTGGAGGGCTCGGCTGTACGTCGTCGCGAACGTCTCGAGCAGGATCGACCGAACGGCGTCGAAGGTCGCGTTCCAGCCGCCATCTGGCGGCTCCGCCTCGGCGTAGCACCAGCGGGTCGTCAGGGACGTCGCGAGGATCCGGTCATCGGCATCGGGGAGCGTCGTGTATCCGTCGCGCAGGAAGCCCTTGAACTCGGCGCCCGTCGACTTGAGGACGACGAGGTCCTTGATTCCGGAGACGACCCGGGCGCGGTGTCCGTCGCCGACCTCCTCGACGGTGACGACGCTGGTGCGGGTGTCGCCGCCGCGACGGACGAAGGCGTGGTCGTGCCCGGCGCCGTCGACGACGATGCGGTCCCAGGCGTATTCGTCGACCTCGATCCGGGCTCCGGTCGCGGCGGAGGCCGCGTCGAGGAAGTGCCTGCCCAGCGTGAGGGCGTAGTCCTCGGGGGAGCTGACCCCACGCTCCTTGGCGAAGGCGAACGCGGTGTTCCTCTGGGTGTCGGTCGGGAGGATGTGCGACTGGTCGCCATCGGTGTGGGCCGCGGCGAAGTCACCCCGCAAGGAGGTCGAGACGTTGAGGTCGCGGATCTCGTGGCGGGCCGTGTCGCGACAGATCCGGACGACGCGGTTCTCGGCCTTGCCGTACTGGTTGGGTCCCAAGACGATGCTCATGCTCTGGTCTCAGGCCTCTCCCTCGCGCATGGCGCCACCGTAGACCGGATCGCCCGACTGCGTCTGGAGGACGGGCATCGGAGTGGCGAAGAGGGGATGGCACGATGACGTGCGTGGAGTCCCGTGGGCAGGTCGGTGCCGACCAGGCGGCGGCCCTGCTCGGCGTCCGCCTGCAGACGATATATGCCTACGTCAGCCGCGGCCTGCTCACCCGCACCCACCTGACCAACGACGCGGGACATCGGGTGTCGGGCTTCGGGCGTGACGAGGTCCTCCGTCTCGCGGCCGAACGCACCCGGGTCCGGTCCGGGTCGCTCGAGGTCCTCGTCGAGACCGACCTGACGATGCTCGACCCCAAGGGCGCGCTCTCCTTCCGGGGGCACCCGGTGGGTGCCCTCGTGGGCTGGCGCTTCGAGGACGTCGCCGAGCTGCTCTGGACCGGCGTCGAACCCGGCCCCGGCAGGTCCCCGTGCTGGGTCCTCGAGGAGCCCGACGCCGAGGTGGCCAGGACCGTCGCCAGAGCCCTGCCCGCCGCGGCCTCGGACGTCGACCGGATCCGCTCGGCCGTCATCGCCCTGGGCGCAGCCGACCCCGACCGCGACGATCTCGGCCCCGACCACGTCCTCGCCGTGGGCCGGCGCGCCATCCTCGGCGGCATCGCGTCGATCCCGTTGCGCGGCAAGCAGATCGACGCCTCAATCGACGACACGCCCGACGAGACGGTGGAAGCGCGACTCTGGGCCCGGCTGTCCGCGCGGCGACCCCACCCGGGGGAGCTGGGGGCGTTGCGCACCGCACTGATCCTCCTCGTCGACCACGAGCTTGCGGCCTCCACGATGGCCGCCCGGATCGCCGCCGGCACCAGCGCGGACCCGTGGCTCGTCCTGCTCACCGGGCTCGCCGCGATCGGTGGGACCAAGCACGGCCGCAGCAGCCTGCTCGCCGAGGACCTCCTGCGCGTGCTGCGGCGCGACGGCACGAAAACCCTTGAGCAGTATGCCGTGCAGCCATCGGTGCCGGGGTTCGGGCACCAGGTCTATGTGGAGTCCGACCCGCGGGCCGAGGCGCTGCTCGACCTGGTGGCCGCCCTCGACCCCCAGGGGTGGCCGCTCGTCGAGGACCTCCTGCTCGCGGTCAGTCGCAGCCACCGCCAGAGTCCGAACGTCGACCTGGCGCTCGCCGCGCTGGTCGTCGCGTGCGACCTCACGCCGGGGGCCGGCGAGACGATCTTTGCGCTGAGCCGGATGGTCGGCTGGGTCGCCCACGGCCTCGAGGAATATCCCCGAGGGCTGCGCTTCCGCCCCCGAGCCGTCTACACCGGCGACGACGCGGTGCGCTGAGCGATCGGTGGGACGGGCTGCGGAGGCGGCGGCCCGGCATACCGGGCGCTGGGCCTGATGATCTTGCGGTCGCGGGCCTGCTCGAGGATGTGGGCGGTCCACCCCATGACCCGGCTCACGGCGAAGGTCGGGGTGAACATCTCGCGGGGGATGCCGCACTCGTGCATGACGACGCCGGCATAGAACTCGACGTTGGCCCTCAGCAGCCGACCCTCGCGAGCCTCGTCCAGGGCCGCGTTGACGGCCGACTCGGCGTGGACGGCCAGGGCCACCAGCGGGCCGCCCAGATCCTGGGCGGTCTCCTTGAGCAGCTCTGACCGCGGGTCGGGGCCGCGGTAGATCGGGTGCCCGAAGCCCATGATTCGGTGGCCGCCGGCAAGCTGGGTGTCGGCCCACGGCCGGGCGCGTTCGGGGGAGCCGATCTCGTCGAGGGCGTCCAGGGCCCGGCTGGGGGCGCCGCCGTGGAGCGGACCGGAGAGCGACCCGAGCGCGCCCACGACGCAGGCAGCGACGTCGGCGCCGGTCGAGGCGATGACGCGGGCGGTGAAGGTCGACGCGTTGAACCCGTGGTCGACGGTCAGGCAGAGATAGCGCTCGACGGCGCGGACCGCCCGCTCGTCCGGCTCGCCGCCCGTGAGCATCCAGAGGTGGTTCGCGGCGTAGCCGAGGTCGGCGCGCGGGGTGAGGGGCTCCTCGCCCTGGCTGCGGCGCCACGCCGCCGATGTCAGGACGGGCACCTGGGCGGCGATCCGGATCAGGTCGGCCTCACGCTCGGCGTCGGTGAGGTCCCAGATCGGCGCGAGTCCGAGCGCGCCGCCGAGCGCCGAGAGGCTCGTCCGGAGGCCGGTCATGGGGGAGGTCGTGCCCCGGGTCGCGACGGCGACGGCGTCGAGCTCGCCGCGCACGTCGTCGGGCAGGCGCTGTGCGGTGCTGATCGTCGCCCGGAACGCCTCGAGCTCGGAGGTCGTCGGCAGGTGACCACGCAGGAGGAGGTGCCAGACCTCCTCGATCGAGCAGCTGCGGGCCAGGTCGATCGCGTCGTACTGACGGTAGTGGTAGAACCCCTCGTCGCCGCGCACGTCGCTGAGTCCGGTCGTGGCGACGACGACGCCGGCCAGGCCTGCCGGGACCGGGACCTCCGGCCCGGGGGCGGACGTCGTACGGGACGAGGAAGGGGACGTGGCGCTCGGCGTCCCGTGGGTGGCGGTGCTCATGCCTCACGGTCCACCGGGGGACGGTCGGGGGGCAACGTTGACCGCGTCAACGTTGGGCGCCCCCCAGGTCGCGGGCGCTCAGCCCCGGGGTGGCAGGATCCCCTGCTGGGAGGGGACCTGGTCCTGGCGCAGCAGGCCCACCGGGCAGGTCATGCCGTTGGGGCCGTGGTTGCAATAGCCGCCGGGGTTCTTGTGCAGGTAACCCTGGTGGTAGTCCTCAGCGAGGTAGAAGGGACCGGCGTCCGCGGCCGACCGCATCTCGGTCGTGATCTCGCCGAAACCGTTGTCGGTCAACACTTTCTGGAACGCGTCACGGGTGGCGACGGCCGCCCGCTCCTGCTCGGGGGTGCTCCAGTAGATCGCCGACCGGTAGGCGGTGCCGACGTCGTTGCCCTGCCGCATGCCCTGCGTCGGGTCGTGGTTCTCCCAGAACTCCTTGAGGAGCAGCTCGGGGGAGGTCTTGGTCGGGTCGTAGACAACCCGGACGGCCTCGGCGTGCCCGGTGCGACCGGTGCACGTCTCCTCGTAGGTCGGGTGCGGGGTCAGGCCACCCATGTAGCCGGCGGCCGTGACGATCACGCCCGGCTGCTTCCAGAAGATCCGCTCGACGCCCCAGAAGCAGCCCATCGCGAGATAGAGCTCCTCGGAGCCCTCAGGCCACGGACCCTCCAGCGGCGTGCCGAGGACGACGTGCGTGGGAGCCACGGCATACGGCCGGGTGGTGCGTCCCGGGAGCGCGTCGTCAGCGGTGGCCATGGTCGTCTTCTTGCCCAGTCCGAAAATCACCCCTCCAGTGTCACACGGGCGTCCGGGGGCCCTGCGCGCCGGCACCTTACGGTTGCCTTGCGCGGGACCGGCCGCGGGCTCGAACAGCAAACCCGGTTGAAGCGCTGCGGGGTGGGTCGCTGATCTGCACCCGTTTACCGCCCGTGCCGCCGGGGTGTCGGCATGGCCCGTTGCCACGCTTCACGCAACTCGCATCAACGACGGTCACGATCCTCCTGGACGATCTCGGTCGCCCACGCGCTCGGGACCCGACCTCCAGGACGTCCTCGATTCGCACGCTGGGCAGGGCCTCAACATGACACCGCGAGGAGGCGGTGGCGAAGGCCGGGCGGAGGCAGTTGCCGCGCAGGAGGTAGCGGGTCGGGCTCGTAGTGAGCGGCGATAGCCTGCCCCCATGACCTCCCCGCCCGCCGATCACGGTTTCGCCACCCGCGCCATCC
>NZ_JBKJPP010000139.1:0-40457 GCF_046595215.1 Lapillicoccus sp.
GTTGCGCCTGTTGCGCCTGTTGCGCCCGTTGCGCCCGTTGCGCCCGTTGCGCCCGTTGCGCCCGTTGCGCCAGTGGCACCCTGAGGACCCATCGGGCCAATCTGGTTCCAGGTGATGAGCCTTTCGTTGCCCTTGCAGGTCGCGTTGGCAGAATCGATGATCCGCGTCGAACCGTCGCTCTTGAGGAAACAGGCGCTGATCACGCCGTTCGCGGCCGGTATCGATGCCTGCGCCGCCGGGATTCCTCCGAGGAGGGCGAGCGCAGTTCCACCACCTAGAAGAAGCTTGCTCTTCTTCGACTTCAGCAGGCCAGACCTGCGTTCCCTGCGAGTAGACATTGAGATCCGATCCTGAAGCCTTTGAAATGTGAACTGCGGTCCATCGATACGCAGCGCCAAACGATGTAAACCCCCCCGTCAGTGGCTGAACCGGGGGGATCATCTAAGGACTAGTGGCTGAGTTGTGCCAGCCGTTCGTACTACGACGGCGCTAACAGTCCCAGCCCGCCGAGGCCCATCACTCCACCGTGTGCTGTAGATCAGGTGACTACGAACGCCATGGCGACGAAGCCGCGTCAGCGAGTCGCGCAACCCCGGCTCGACCGCGACATCATGTGGAGATCGGGACAGGCCCCGCCCCTGGTGCTGCTGGAAGCCGTGCTCGCTCCCGCCGGCGACGGCCCGACCCGCAGCGTCGTACTGCCCAGTGCGAGAACGACGCGTCCGCTGCTATGAAGCCGAGCAGATAGACCACGCGAGGTGCAGGTGCAGGTGGGACAGCCAAGGATGCGCGACATACCGTTGCGAGCAGTTGTCCTTGAGGGGTGGTGCCGTCGGGGGATATGCCGGCTGTCAACGGCGGGGGTATGTGACAGTCCGGAGGGCATGGGAAAGGCCCCCTCGACTGGCGTCGTGGAGGCCTGACCTGCGGTTTTGCTGTGGAGCCGCCTATCGGAATCCAACCGATGACCTATTCATTACGAGTGAATCGCTCTGGCCGACTGAGCTAAGGCGGCATACGCCCAAGGGCGCGGGGCAAGAGTATACGGAAGTCCGGTCAAATCTCCGAACCGGCTTCAGGCACCCCGTCCACAAGCTCAGCCGGTCAGCATTTCAGCCCGTCGGTGGGCACGGTCCCCTTGACGTAGTAGGCGTCGATCGGCTTGTCCACGCACGCGTTCGAGCGCGTGTACGCCGTGTGCCCGTCGCCGTCGAAGGAGATCAGGACCGCGTTGGACAGCTGCTGACGCAAGCGGACAGACCATTCGTAGATGGTCGCGGGGTCACGCGTGGTGCCCACCACGACGATCGGCCCGGAGCCGGGGGCGCTGACCTTGTGGGCCGTCGTCGTCGGCTTGACCGGCCACACACCGCAGGCCACCGAGCCCCAGGCCAGCGCCTTGCCCCAGGTCGGAGCGACCTGCTCGGCCTCGGCGGCGTTGGCCTCGACCTGCTTCGGGTCGGCGGTGTCGGGCTTGTCGAGACAGTTGACGGCGTAGATGACCTCGAGAAGGTTGCCGGTGTACTTGCCGGCGGACGTGCGCTGGGCATAGCTGTCGGCGAAGCTCATCAGGGCGTTGCCGTCGCCGTTCTTGGCGGCCCGCAGGGCGTCCGACAGCTTGGGCCACGTGGACTGGTCATACATCGCCTCGGCGATCCCCACGGAGGCCCAGCCCTCGGTCAGCCGGGTGACCTGCTGGTCGTCGGTGACGGGGACCGGCTGGGCGTCCAGGCCAGCGAGGAAGTCACGGAACCACTTCATCCCCTCGTCGACCGACCGCCCCACCGGGCAGTTCGAGCTGCCGACGCAGTCCTGCACGTAGGAGCGGGTCGCCAGCTCGAACCCCTTGGCCTGCCCGATGCTGATCTCCTTGGAGGTGAGGTCGGGAGCGACGACCCCGTCGAGGACCATCCGGCCGACGAGCGTGGGGAAGAGGTCGGCATAGGTCGCCCCGAGGAAGGTCCCGTAGGACTTGCCGAGGTAGTTCAGCTTCTGCTCGTCCAGGGCCGCCCGGAGCACGTCCATGTCCTTGGCGACGTCGACCGTGGAGACGTGGGCGATGAGCTTCGGGTTCTTGGCCGCGCAGGCGTCCGCGAGCTGCTTCGAGGCGGCAATGTATGCCGTCTCCTCGCCCGCGTCGTCCGGCGTCGGGTCGGCGCCGAGAAAGGCGTCGAGCTGCTTGTCGTCGAGGCAGTCGATCGGCGACGACTTGCCCACCCCGCGGGGGTCGAAGCCCACGATGTCGTAGCTGCGCCGCACGTCCGCACCGACGATCTGGTTGGCGTACTTTGCGTAGTCGACACCGGAGCCGCCCGGGCCCCCGGGGTTGACGACGATCGAGCCGATCCGCGAGCCGGAGTTGCGGGCCTTGACGCGCAGCAGGGCCAGCTGGATGCTCCCGGCGTCGGGGGCGGCGTAGTCGATCGGCACCGTCAGCTGGGCGCACTCTCCCCCGGTGCAGGAGGACCAGCTGAGCCTCTGGGCATAGAACGCGCCCAGACCCGTCGTCCCCGTCGGGGGCGCCTGCGTCCCGCCGGACGTGCCACTGGGGGCCCCTCCGGACGACTGACCCGCCGAGCTCCCGTCTGGCACGAACGGCAGCACCAAGCACGAGGAGAGGGTCAGGCTGGCAGCAGCAACGCCGGCCACGAGAGCCCCGACGCGTCGCGCCCTCAGACGTCGGGCGGGCTGGGTCATGGTTGCTCCTCGGTGTCCACTGCGGGCGCGTGCCCCTGCCCGCGCGTCGCCTGCACCGTATCCCGGGATCCTGACAGCATGGCGCCGTGCCCGCTGCGCCGTCAGTGGTGCTGCTGGAGGGTCACGGTCATCGCCTCGAGCGCCAACAGGGGCGGCACGTTCGCGTTGATCCGCTCTCGGGCCTCACCGATGGCGTCCATGGCCCTCAGCAACACCTCCGGAGGGTGGGAGGACGCCAGGGATCGAACGAGGTCGATGCTGTCCTGGTTGACGAGGTCCACCCTGGCCCCGAGGCGCAGCACCAGCGCGTCCCGGTGGATCGAGAGCAGGTCGACGAGCGAGCGGTCGACGACGTCGCGGGCGAAGCGGGTCGCGCGCGTCTTCTGCTCCTTCTCGAGGGAGCTCAGCTGGGAGCGGATGTGCGGCGGCTGTGTCCTGGCCGAGGGATCGGCCCCGAGCGTCTCCATGAGCCGGGTGCGCTCGGCGGCGTCCCGCTCGGCCGACGACGCGCTCGACTCCTCGTCGGCGATGGAGGCCAGGTCCGCCGCGGCGCCGATCGCGTCACCGATGGTGCGGATCTTGCCGGGCAGCGAGATGACGTCGCGCCGGCGGATCCGGGCGCCCTCGTCGCGGGCCAGCCGGCGGGCCAGCCCGACGTGGGACTGGGCGGCCCGCGCGGCATACGACGCCAGGGCGGGGTCGATGCCGTCCCGCCGGGTGAGCAGCGCGGCCACCGCCTCGACGGGCGGGGTCCGCAGCCGCACGTGCCGCGAGCGCGAGCGGAGGGTGATGATGACGTCCTCGAGCGACGGCGCGCAGAGCATCCACACGGTGCGCGGTGTCGGCTCCTCGAGGGCCTTCAGGAGGGCGTCGGCTGCGCGCTCAGTGAGCCGGTCGGCGTCCTCGATGACGATGACGCGCCACGCCCCGACCGACGGTCGCAGCGCCGCCTCCTGGACGAGCGCGCGGGTGTCCTCGACCTTGATCGACAGGCCCTCGGTCGCGACCACGGTGACGTCGGCATGGGTGCCGTCCAGGGCCGTGCGGCACTCCCGGCACTCTCCGCAGCCGTCACGAGGGCACTCCAGCGCGGCCCCGAATGCCCGCGCCGCAACGGATCTGCCGGATCCGGGCGGACCCGTGAAGAGCCACGCGTGGGTCATCGCACCCGGGACCCCGACCGCTCGCACCAGGGTCTCGACGGCCTCCGGCTGCCCGATGACGTCATCCCAGACGGTCACGACAGGACCCCGGCGGCGCTCAGCCAGGCGACGACCTCGGCGTGGATCAGCTCGGGGGCCGCAGACCCGTCGACGACGAGATAGCGCTGCGGAGCGGCCCGCGCCAGGAGCAGGAAGTGCTCGCGCACGGCGGCGTGGAAGTCGTCGCCCTCGGCCTCGAGCCGGTCCTGGACCGCTCCCCGGCGGGACCTGCCGACCTCAGGGGTGACGTCGAGGACGATCGTCAGGTCGGGCAGCACCCCGGCGACCGCCCAGTCCTGCAGGCGCGCGATCTCGTCGGCGCCAAGATCGCGCCCGGCGCCCTGGTAGGCGATGGAGGAGTCGACGTAGCGGTCGGTGACGACGACCGCGCCCGCCGCGAGCGCCGGCGCGATGACCGTGTCGACGTGGTGCGCCTTGTCCGCCGCGTAGAGCAGCGCCTCCGCCCGCGCCGACACGTGGTCACCGTGCAGCACGAGCTGGCGGATCTGTGCCCCGAGCTCGGTGCCCCCCGGCTGCCGGGTGACGAGGACGTCACGTCCGCCCCGTCCGAGCGCCGCGGCGAGGAGCGTGACCTGCGTCGACTTGCCGGCGCCGTCGCCGCCCTCGAAGGCGATGAAAAGGCCGGCAGGGCCTCCGGCGTATGCCGGACGCTCGCCTTCCGCTGCCGGCGCATCGCCCGGTGTCCTCGCCTCGTCCACGGCGTCGAGCCTAGGCCAGAGGCCCGACACCCTCACCGTCGCCAGCCAGTCCCTCGACGAGGAGGACCAGATCGACCAGCGGGCCGTCAACGAGGCGGACCGCGACGGCTGAGCCGGGCACGATCCCCGTCGGGAGGATGACGGGGGGCTCGTCGTGGGTGAGGCCGGACCCCGTCACGCAGTATTCCGGGCCCACCACGGTGGGCACGGCATACTGCGTGAAGGCCTACAGGCCAAGCCTGGCTTCCTTACCTCAACACCGTCTGCTGTCCTGCCGGTCCGCATTCGCGTGGATCGCGTCGCGCACGTACTGCGCCAGCCCCGGCTCCTGGTCCTCGTAGGTCCTGGTGAAGCGCGGGTCCGCGACATACATGTCCCCGAGGTTCCGGTGGAATTGCGGCGTCAGGTCGTAGAACCGGTGATGGATGTGCTGGCGGTGCGCCTCAGCCGCGTCCATGGCCTGCACGCTCGAGGCCGGCTTCCCGGACCGCTTGGCCACGACGAGAGCGGCGCCAACGGCATCCATCTCCGCCTTGATCTCGACCCAGTCCTCCTTGGAATAGCCGGACGTGCGCTGCTGCGACTGCTTCCACGCGTCGCTGTCACCCCACCTCTCCTGCGCCTCCTGCGCGTAGTCCTCCGAATAGCTCTCACCAAAGAGCTCCCGCTGTTCCTGCGTGGTCAGCTTGATGCCAGACATCTCTTTCTCCAGTGCTCGCTCGATGGCCGTCACGAGGTCGTGCATCTCGTCCAGCCGGGACATGACCGCTGCCCGTTGGCGGCGTAGGTGGCCCTCGAGGTCGGCTCCGGTCGCGTCGACGAGCTTCGCGATCTCGTCGAGCCCGAACCCGAGCCGCCGGTAGACGACGACGTTCTGTAGCCGCTCGAGGTCCGCCTCGCTGTAGAGGCGATACCCCGCGCGACTTCTCCCGCTCGGGCTGAGCAGGCCGATCTCGTCGTAGTGGTGCAGCGTGCGCACCGTCACGCCGAGCTCGGCGGCGACCTGGCCGACGGTCAGTGCCGCGCCCATGGTCCCCATCCAGGTCCCTTCGGTCATGTCGTCCAGCGTGCCGCCTCACGTCGGGGGAGGGTCAAGCGGCTTCTCGCCGTCACGCAGCCTCGTCTCGGGTGCCGTTCACAGATCCTCTCGTGAGGAGTTGTGGACGCCGAGCGAGAACGGCATCCGCCGTATGCGGACATCGCGACCCATCTCAAGGAGGGAATCACGCCGCGCTGAGGAGAGTCAGCGCCAGCCGGCGTCGTCGACGCCGCCGGGGATGTCCCGCGCGGGGTCGTAGGGCAGCCGGGTGTAGCGGAACGACGCGAGGTCGAGGTGGCTCACCGAGCCCGCCTCATCGCGCACGACCCGCAGCGGCTCGCCCGCGTAGTAGCCGTCGAGCCCGACCCAGGAGCCGTCGCCGACCGACCGGAAGCGCGCACCCCGCCCCTCCCCCGGGACGCCGAGCGCGAGGTCACCGTCACCCATGGCGCGGACGATGGTCACCGCCGGACCCCAGTGCCATATCCCGACGATCTCGATCGCGTCGGCGCTCGACCCGCCGCTGTGCCACGGCGCGGGCTCGAGCGGCTCACGTTCGCCGAGCATGGTCACCAGGTCACGGCCGAACGGCTTCATCCCGGTCGTCGAGTTCGCGAACCAGACGGCCCCGTCACCGCTCTCGACGTCGACCTGCAACCCCGCGAGGAAGCCGGGCATCGAGCCTCCGTGCCCGGCATACCGGGTGCCCTCGTGGTTCCAGACCTGCCAGCCGAGCCCGTGCGCCGAGGTCCAGGCCTGGCCCGGGAGGTCGCTGACGACCTGGGGCTCGAGCATCTCGTCCAGCGTGTCCGGGCGAAGGATGTCGCCGGTGTCGCCACCGAGCAGCACCGCCCACCGCGCGAGGTCCTCGACGGTCGACCAGAGCTGACCGGCGGGAGCCATCGCGCCGCCGTCGTGCTCCGGTTCGGCGAGGAGCAGGTCGGCGAAGGGGTGCACCGCAAGACCCTGCGCGGCCTTGCCGTCGGGGCGGGTGGTCGTGCGGGTCATGCCCAACGGTGCGAGGAGGTCTCGGGCCACGACCTCGTGCCACGGTATGCCGTGTGCCCGGGCGAGCAGCTCGCCGAGCGCTCCGTAGCCGACGTTGGAGTAGTGGTAGCGGCGGCCGGCGCGCAACCGCTGCACCGGGGACGGCGAGGTGAGGTCGGACCAGTCACCGCCCGTCGTCCGCTCCCACCAGGGGCCGTCGGTCTCGGCCTGGAGACCGGAGGCGTGTGAGAGCAGCTGGGCGATGGTGACCCGCCCGAAGTCCGTCCCGGTCACGTGGTCCTCGACGCGGTCGTCGAGGTCGACCCGGCCCTCGTCCCGCAGCCGCATCACGGCGACCGCGACAAAGGTCTTGGTGATCGAGCCGATCCGGTACTGCGTGTCCGGATCGGCAGCGACCCCGTCGGCGCGTCCGTCAACCGTGCCGCGGGCGTCGGCCCAGACCAGAGCGCCCTTGCGGGTGACCCCGGCGGCGACGGACGGGAGTCGACTCTCCTTCTGCTCCACCGCGATCCGCTGGGACAGGGCCCGAGCCGTGCTGGGGTCGATCTCGATCCGGGGCGGCGGCACGGGTCAGGCCTTCTTCGCCGTCGTCCTCGTAGTGGTCGCCTTCTTCGCCGCCTTCTTCGCGGCGGTCTTCTTGACCGTCTTCTTCGCGGCCTTCTTGACAACCCGCTTGCGAGTCGTCGGGCCCTTGGCGCGCTTCTCGGCGAGCAGCTCGAAACCACGCTCCGGCGTGATCGTCTCGGGGTCGTCGTCGCGGCGCAGCGTCGCGTTGGTCTCGCCGTCGGTGACGTAGGCCCCGAAGCGCCCCTCCTTGACCACCGTCGGCTTGCCCGACACCGGGTCGTCGCCGAGCTCCTTGAGCGGCGCGACGGCAGCCCGGCCCCGCAGCTTGGGCTGGGCGTAGATCGCCAGCGCCTCCGCGAGTGTGATGTCGAAGAGCTGCTGCTCGGACACGAGGGAGCGCGAGTCGGTGCCCTTCTTGAGGTAGGGGCCGTAGCGCCCGTTCTGTGCGGTGATCTCGACGGCCGTCCCGTCCTCCTCGCTCGCCGCGCCGACGACCCGGGGCAACGAGAGCAGCCTCACGGCGTCGTCGAGGTCGAGCATCGAGAGCTCCATGTCCTTGAACAGCGACGCGGTGCGTGGCTTGACCTTGGTCCTGCCGCGCGACTTCGTCGTACCGGAGGCCACCGTAGGGTCGTCAGGCGGCAGGACCTCGGTGACGTAGGGACCGTAACGACCGGCCTTGGCCACGATCTCGAGACCGGACTCCGGGTGCCTGCCGAGGATCTTGCCGTCGTCGGCCGCCGCCTCCAGCAGCTCGCGGGCCTTCGCCGGCGTCATCTCGTCGGGGGCGATGTCGTCGTTGATCGTGGCCCGCCGGGGAGTCACGGGGACCGTCGCGTCGTCGCCGAGCTCACCCGTCGCGGCATCGACCCCGACGGGGACGACCTCCTCGACATAGGGCCCGTAACGGCCGACCCGCACGACCATCCCCTCGCCGAGGGGGATCGTGGAGATCTCCCGGGCATCGATCTCGCCGAGGTCCTGGACCAGCTCGCTCAGCCCGGTCACGGACGTCGCCTCGTCGCCGAAGTAGAAGCGCTGCAACCAGGCGACCCGCTCCTCCTCACCGTTGGCGATCCGGTCGAGGTCCTCCTCCATCGAGGCGGTGAAGTCGTAGTCGACGAGCTTGGAGAAGTGCTCCTCGAGGAGACGGGTCACGGCGAAGGCCAGCCAGGTGGGGATCAGGGCGTTGCCCCGGGTGCCCACATAGCCACGGTCCTGGATCGTGCCGACCGTCGCGGCATACGTCGAGGGTCGTCCGATCCCCTTCTCCTCCATGGCTTTCACGAGGGTCGCCTCGGTGTAGCGCGGCGGCGGTGTGGTCTCGTGACCGTCGGCGTCGGCGCGCAGGACGGCCAGTGGCAGGCCCTCGCTGAGCTTGGGCAGGCGTCGCTCCTCCTCGGCGACCTCCTTGCGCTTGCGGGCGCCCTCCTCGTCACGACCCTCCTCGTATGCCGCGAGGAAGCCGCGGAAGGTGACCACCGTGCCGCTTGCGGTGAACTCGACCTGACGGGCCACCTCGACACCGCTCAGTGTGGCCGCCAGCTTGACCGTGGCGGTGGAGCCGCGGGCGTCCGCCATCTGCGAGGCGACGGTGCGCTTCCAGATCAGCTCGTAGAGCGCGTACTCGTCGCCGCGCAGCTCCCCCGCGACCTGCGCCGGGGTGCGGAAGCGGTCCCCGGCCGGGCGGATCGCCTCGTGCGCCTCCTGGGCGTTCTTGACCTTCACGGTGTAGCGGCGAGGGTCTGCAGGGACGTAGTCGGCGCCGTAGAGGTCGCGGGCCTGGCTGCGGGCCGCCGTGGTGGCCGACTCGGACAACGTCACCGAGTCGGTGCGCATGTAGGTGATGTAGCCGTTCTCATACAGCCGCTGCGCCACGCGCATCGCGTTCTTGGAGCTGAGCCGCAGCTTGCGCGAGGCCTCCTGCTGGAGGGTCGAGGTCGTGAACGGCGCTGCTGGCCGCCGGGTGTAGGGCTTCTCCTGGACGGAGGACACGACGACCGGGGCCTCGCGGACCGCCGCGGCGATCGCCCGGGCCATCGTCTCGTCGAGGTGGGCGACGGCCGTGGACTTGAGCTGACCACTGTCGAGGAAGTCGCGACCGGACGCGACCCGGTCACCGTCGACGGCACTGAGCCGGGCGGTGAAGGTGTCGCTCGCCACCGTCTCGCCAGCGCTCGTGCGGGTCGTGAAGTCGCCCTCGACGTCCCAGTAGGACGCCCGGACGAACTTCATCCGCTCGCGCTCGCGTTCGACGACCATCCGGGTCGCGACGGACTGGACGCGCCCGGCGGACAGGCCCTGGCGGACCTTGCGCCACAGCACGGGGGAGACCTCGTAGCCGTAGAGCCGGTCGAGGATGCGCCGTGTCTCCTGGGCGTCGACGAGACGGGTGTCGAGCTCGCGGGTGTCGGCGACGGCGCGCTGGATCGCCTCGCGGGTGATCTCGTGGAACACCATCCGCTTGACGGGAACTCGCGGCTTGAGGGTCTCGAGCAGGTGCCAGGCGATGGCCTCGCCCTCGCGGTCCTCATCCGTGGCGAGATAGAGCTCGTCGGCGTTCTTGAGCAGGCGCTTGAGCTCGGCGACCTTCTTCTTCTTGTCGTTGTCGACGACGTAGTAGGCCTCGAAGCCGTTGTCCACGTCGATGGCGAACTTCCCGAACGGGCCCTTCTTCATCTCGACCGGCAGCTCCGACGGGTTCGGGAGGTCACGGATGTGACCGACCGACGCCTCGACGTCGAAGTCACCCCCGAGATACCCGGCGATCGTCTTCGCCTTGGCGGGCGACTCGACGATGACGAGCTTGCGCCCCTTGCCTGCAGCCACGGCATACCTCTGTCTCTCCGGTCCCACGTGCAGCGGAATCGTCGCTGCGCGGACGTGGGTCGCGAGCCACACCGTAACGCCTCTGCCCGGAATGCGACGCTCAGGTGGGGCGTGGTGTCCGATAGTTGAATGTTGAACTACTACGGGATAGGCTGGCCACATGACCGCAACACCGGTGCTCTACCTCAGTCACGGCGCCCCGCCGCTGGCCGACGACGCGACCTGGTCGGGTGAGCTGGCGAGCTGGTCCGCCGACCTACCCCGGCCGAAGAACGTGCTCATGGTCTCGGCCCACTGGGAGGAGGCGCCGCTCGTGCTGTCCTCCACCACCGGCGCGCCGCTGGTCTACGACTTCTGGGGGTTCCCGCAGCGCTACTACGACGTGACGTATGCCGCCCCGGGTGCACCCGAGCTCGCCGACGAGGTGGCCGGGCTCGTCTCGGCGCCGGGCACCCCCGTCCACCGGGACGAGGCCCGCGGCCTCGACCACGGGGCCTACGTGCCGCTCGTCGAGATGTTTCCCGAGGCCGACCTCCCGGTCCTCCAGATGTCGATGCCGACCCTCGACCCGCGCACCCTCTTCCGGATCGGGCAGAAGCTCGCCCCCCTGCGCGAGCAGGGCACCCTGATCGTCGGGTCCGGCTTCACGACCCACAACCTGCGCGAGTTCGACCCCTCGCGCGCCTCCGACGCGGCGGCGCCGGCCTGGTCGGCCGAGTTCGACGCCTGGGCCAGGGAGGCCATGGAGCACGAGGACGTCGACGCGCTGCTCGACTTCCTCGACAAGGCGCCGGCGGCCCACATGGCCCACCCCCGCACCGAGCACTTCGCGCCGCTGTTCGTCGCGCTGGGCGCGGCCCACGCCTCGGGCGGCACGGCGAGCAGGAGCGTCATCGACGGGTTCTGGTTCGGCCTGTCGAAGCGGTCCTGGCAGCTCGGCTGACCGCGGACCTCTGAGCGGGAGCACGGTCCAGACGCCGTCAGTCAGGTCCCCGTGTGGTGCTCACTTGCTCATGCCGGCAGTCAGGCCGGCGACGATCTGCTTGGTCGCCACGAGGAAGAGAATGATCAGCGGCACGGTCGCGATCACGAGGCCGGCGAACAGCGACGACCAGTCGGTGGCGTACTCACCGAAGAAGGTGGTCAGGCCGACCGGGACGGTGTATTTCTCCCGGGTCCGCAACAGCACCAACGGAAAGAGGAAGTCGTTCCAGATCGGCACGAAGCGGAACACCACGACTGTCGCCACCGCGGGACGCACCATCGGGACCATGATCCGCACGAACATCTGCCAGCTGTTGGCGCCGTCGATCCGGGCAGCCTCCTCGAGCTCTGGCGGCAGCTGCCGGAAGAACGTCGTCAGCACGAAGATCGAGAACGGCACCCCGGCCGCGGCATACACGAGCATGAGCCCGAGCCGGGAGTCCACGAGGCCAAAGCCGTCGAGCAGGTAGAAGATCGGCAGGATCGCCAGGTGGATGGGCAGCATGAGGCCGCTGATGAACACCGACTCCAGCATGGTGAGGAGGCGCGAGCGGCTGCGAGCCAACCCGTATGCCGCCATGGTCGAGACTGTCGTGGACAGCGCGACGGCGCCCACGGTCACCAGCAGGGAGTTGGTGAAGTACTCCCCGAAGCGGCCCTCGGTCCACGCCTTGGCATAGCTGTCGAGCTTGAGCGGCCACGGCGCGCCGAGCGGGTCGGAGTAGAGGCTGGAGGTGGTCCGGAACGAGTTGGCCACCATGAGCATCAGGGGGATGAGCGCCGCGATGGCGTAGACCCACAAGGCCACGCTCCCCGTGCGGCCACCGACCGGACGCCGCCCACGACGCCGCGCCGCTTCCGAGGACGCGCTCCCGGCCGTGACGTCCGGCCTGCGCAGGGTCGTGGTCATCCGGCGACCCTGTCCTGGTGTCGGCGCAGCACCCGGGTGGCCGCGACGGCGCCCCCGAAGATCACCACGAAGAGCAGCCCGGCGATGGCGGACGAGCTGCCGATGGCGTTGGTCGACCCGTTCTCGAAGGCCGTCCGATAGAACAGCAGCGAGATGAAGTCGGTGGCGCCTGCCGGGTTGCCGGTCGAACCGCCAAAGGCGTAGGGCAGGGCGAAGGCCTCCATGGCGAAGATGAAGGTGAGGATGCTGACCGTACCGATGGCGGGCACCAGCAGCGGGAAGACGATCGAGCGGAAGGTCTGCCAGTGGCTCGCGCCGTCGACCCGCGCAGCCTCCGCGAGCTCCTCGGGCACCCCACCAAGCGCTGCGCCGTAGAGGAGGACGGGGAAGCCGACCCACTGCCAGGCGCTCACGAGCACCACCACCCAGAGGGCGGTCGAGGGGTCACCCAACCACGGCAGGGCCAGGGACTCCAGACCGATGGTGCGCAGCAACGCATTGAGCGGCCCGAAGGTGGGCGAGAGCAGCAGCGTCCACAGGTAGCCGATGACGATCGGACTGACCAGGTAGGGCATCGCGTAGAGCGTCTGCAGCACCCGGCGCGTGCGCGCCCGGGCGTGCAGCAGCACCGCGATGCCCAGGCCGAGGGTGTTCTGGATAAGCATCGTCCCCACGAAGAAGGCGATGTTGTGCCCGAACGCCCGGGGCAGCTGGGTCGTGAACGGTTCCTGGGTGAAGAGGACCACGAAGTTGCCGAGTCCGACGAACCCGCCACGCGTGGTTCCCTGCCAGTCGAAGAACGCATAGCTCAATGCCGAGGCCATCGGATAGAGCACGAAGACACCAAACAACAGGAGCGCCGGGGCGACGAAGAAGAGCCCGCTACGTCGTGACATCCGTTGCTACGGCGTGGGCTTGAACCACTGCGACACGCCGGTCTGCAGGTCGGTGCTGATCGCGGACGCGTCCTTCTTCCCCAACAACATCTCCTGGACTCCGGTGCCGAGCAGGTCCGTCCCCGACGGCGTGCCGTAACGGAAGTCGACGAGCAGGAGGTACGGCGTGGGGTTCTTGGCGTAGTTGTCGGCCATCTGCTTCAGCAGCGGGTCGGAGTAGCTGACGCCGGGCACCGCGGAGAGCTGTTTGACCTTGTCCGCGACGAGCTGACCGAACTCCTTGGTGGCCATCCACTTCACCAGCTCCTTGCTGGCATCCTGGGCGTCGCTCTTGGCCGAGACACCGAAGGCGCCGTCGGCATAGCCGGTGGTGGTCGGGGCCGTCGACGGCGAGCCCTGCGGCGCCGGCACCTCGAACACGCCCATCTTCAGCCCCGGGTTCTGCTTCTCGAAGAACCCGAGCTCGAAGGAGCCGCCGGGGAACATGGCTGCCTTGCCCGAGGTGAACAGGATCTGGGCGTCGGTGTAGGCCACCCCGACGGCGCTCTCCGGCAGGTATGGCTTGAGGGCGTTGACCACGTCCACGGACGCCACCCAGTCGGGGTCGTTGAAGGTCTTCTGACCGGTCGCGACCGCCTTCTCGAACACGCTGCCCCCGAAGCGGGGGGCCGCGAGCACCTGGTGCACGATCGGGAGCGTCCAGGAGTCCTTCGCGCCCACGGCGATCGGCGTGACGCCGTGGTTCTTGAGCGTCTCGTTGGCCGTCATGAACTCGGCCCAGGTCGTGGGCGGCGTGAGGCCGTTCTCGGCGAAGATGTCCTTGTTGTAGAACATCTGCAGCGTCTGCTGGGCCAGCGGAACGGCATACAGTTTGCCGTCATCCTTGCCCTTGGCGCTCTTGACGACGTTGGCGTCCCAGCTGCTCAGGTCAACGACCCCGTCGAGGGGCAGGAGACTCTTGGACGCGATGGTCGGCTGCAGCTGCCCGTAGGACCGCACCTGCGCGACGTCGGGGCCCTTCGATCCGGCCAGGCCGGTCGTGAGGATCAGGTTGTACTCGGTGTTCTTGAAGGACGTGAAGTCGATTTTCGTCCCCGGGTGCTCCTTCTCGTAGACGGCGAAGATGGCGGTGTATGCCGCGACGTCCTCCGTCCGCCACGACCACACCGAAAGGGTCACGTCCTGGCTGCGTCCGGCGCCGGCGGCGCCGCTCGAGGGGCCGGAGGGCGAGCAGGCAGCAAGGGCGGCCACGGCTGAAGCCAGCGCGAGGACGGCGAGGTGCCGATGGTGGGCGCTGCTCATCGGGCGATCTCCTGTCGGTCGATTGTTGGGCCGTCCTCGGGCTGCAACGATCGCATGGCACCTGAAACCGACCCCTGACTCTGCTCCAGCGACGCCTTGGCGGTGTCCGGGTCGACCCCGGCCATGAGCACGACCAGAGCGGGTTTGAGCTCGCCGCGGGTCAGCTCGAGTGCCTTGCGAGCATCCACCTCGTCAGCCCCGCTGGCCTCGCGCAGGATCCGGATCACCCGCCCGCGCAGCTTCGCGTTGGTGGCCACGACGTCCACCATCAGGTTGGACCAGGTGTGCCCCAACCGGACCATGACGCAGGTGGAGAAGCTGTTCAGTACGAGCTTCTGCGCCGTGCCCGCCTTGAGCCGGGTCGAGCCGGCGATGACTTCGGGGCCGGTGTCGACGGCCAGGAGGTGCTGGACCTGGCCGGCGAGCTCGGCCCGGGGGTTTGCGGTGACGAGGACGGTCAGCGCTCCCCGCGCGCGGGCCACCGACAGCGCCCCCGCGACGTACGGCGTCCGGCCGGAGGCGGTGATCCCGATGACGACGTCGAGGGGTCGGATCACGGACGCATCAGCGGCACCGAGATCGGCGTCGTCCTCGACGTTCTCGACGGCCCGAAGCAACGCCTCCGCTCCCCCGGCCTGGTGGGCCACGAAGAGCCCGTCCGGGGCGTTGAAGGTCGGCATCAGCTCGGCCGCGTCGATCACCGCCAGGCGCCCGGAGGTCCCGGCACCGAAGTAGTGCACGGTCCCTCCGGCACGGATCCGCTCCACCGCGAGGTCCACCGCGACGGCGAGCTCCGGAAGGACCTGCGCCACCGCCGTCGCGACGCGGGCATCCTCGCTGTTGATCGTCTGGACCAGCTCCAACGTGCTCATCGAGTCGATCGCTTCGGTGTCCGGATGGCGTTCCTCGGTCGGGGCGCTCACGGATGCCTCGGGCTGCGGTGGGGCTGCTCCATGGGTCACCATCCCATGTTAGTTACTCCCGCGGGCTTGTCAACTCTGTGAATAACTTACATACCGACATCGATGGACGGCGCGGCTGCGCGGCGTCACGTGCGGTCACCTGCGCGCTTGCGTCCAGCCGAGCGCGACCATGGTCTCCGGGTGTCGCTCCCCGTCCAGCACGACGCCCCGCTCACCGGCGACGCGCACGTCGTCGACGTAGACCCCTCGAGCGACATCGTTCGCGTCACTCGTGACACGCCACCGCAGGCGCTGTGGACCGGCCGGCAGATCGGCGCGCGCCCGCAGCCAGCGTCTCGTCCCACTGATGGCGATCGAGCCGTCGCTCTGCGACACCGTCTCTCGGTCACGGACCGTAAACGGCACCGGATGCCAGGTCGTCCCCTCGTCGGTCGAGGACTCCAGGCTCATCGGGTCGGACGAGGGGGTGTCCACGAACAGGTCGAACACGAGGGACGCCCGGCTGGGGACGTCGAGGGTCCTGGTGGTGAGGGTCCTGGTGGTATGGGTCACGGTCGTGGCGTCGTTCGTGCCGCTGAACCACGCGGTGGCACCATGTCGCGGCTCCACGCCCAGCGCGAGCGCCAGTCCTTGCGCGGCCGCTCGACGGGCAGGGTTGCTGCTGCCCCAGGTGCGGCTCGGGTGAACGCGGTTGGACAGCACGATCGCGAACGAGCGCGACATGGTGTCGATGACGATCGAGGTGCCGGTGTATCCCGTGTGACCCGCGGTCGTCGGGCTCGACAGGCCACCCATGTACCAGCGTTGGTCCAGCTCGAATCCCAGGCCGTGGGAATGGTCGGGGAAGGCCTGGTTGTCGTTGGTGATCATCCTTGTGACGCTCTCCGTCGACAGGATGCGGCGGCCGGCATAGGTGCCTCCGTTGAGCATGGTCTGGGCGAGCACCGCCATGTCCTGTGCCGTCGAGAAGATCCCGGCGTGACCGGCGACCCCACCGAGGGACCACGCGTTCTCGTCGTGGACCTCCCCCCGGACCATCCCCCGGGACGGGCTGGCCTCGAACTCCGTCGCGGCGATCCGCGGCCGCAGCGAGGGGTCGGGGTTGTATCCGGTGTCCGTCATCCGCAGCGGGGCCGTGATCCGCTCGCGGACGAGCTGGTCGAGCCCCCTGCCGGTCTGCCGTTCGAGCAGGACGCCGAGGGTGATGAGGTTGAGGTCGCTGTAGACGTAGGTCGTCCCGGGCGGTGAGGTCGGCGCGACGTCCATCACCGCCTGGATCCGCGACGCCTTGTCCGGCCATCCGCTCCAGAGGGGCATCCACGGCTTGAGTCCCGAGGTGTGCGTGAGCAGCTGGCGCACCGTGATGGCGCCCTTGCCGTTGGCCCCGAAGGCGGGCAGGTAGGTGGCCACGGGCTCCTCGAGCCGGATGGCGCCTCGCTCGATCTGTTGCACGACCAGGATCGAGGTGAACAGCTTCGAGACCGACGCCATGTCGAAGATCGTGTCCTCGCGCATGGGGACCCACTGCTCTCGCGGCAGCTCCGTCCCGGCGCCGTCGGCGTAGCGCAGGGCGTAGCCGCTGGCTTCGCGGGCCACGACGTGACCATCGTGCCCCAGCAACGTGACGGCACCGGCATACAGGGGGCGCGTACTGCCCGACGGCTCCTCCCAGCCAGCGATCTGGGTCAGGGCGTCCTCGATCGGCCTGGCGTCGAGCCCCGCGGCGGCCGGCGTGCTGTCCGTCAGGACCGTCCTCGGGCTGGCGAAGCCCTCGAAGGGCCGGTCGAAGCGGGCCACGGGTGCGTCCTTGGCTGACGCGGTCAACGGCGTGAGGAGCGACGCGCCGGCCAGGGCAACGCTGACGAACGCGATGACGAGACTCCGTCGGGGCACCCTCATCCGAGCGAACCCGGGTAGAGAAGGTACTGCTGGCCTCGGCGGTTCCACTCGGAAAGCTCCGTGCGCCAGGCGTTGACGATCTCGGCCGCCGGCGCGCCAGTCATCAGCATGTCGCGGAATCGGGTCGAACCGGTGAGCAGGTCGATCCAGCGTCCGGCGTCGCCACGCCAGTCGAACCCGGCATACAGCCGCTTCGCCTCGACCATCATGTGTGTCGCGACGGTGATCGCCTCGACTTTGGTCGGGTCGGTGACGTGCACCTGGACGCCGCCGCAGACCTTGGTGGCGTGCTTGCTGAACGTCGGGGTGAAGTAGGCCTCCCGGAACCGGACGCCCGGGATCTTCAGCGTGTTCAGCGCCTCCGCCCACCGATGGTCGATGTAGGGGGCTCCGATGAGCTCGAAGGGCCGCGTCGTCCCACGCCCCTCGGACAGGTTCGTGGCCTCGAAGAGGCAGGTGCCCGCATAGAGGAGCGCCGTGTCCGGGGTGGGCATGTTCGGGCTGGGCATGACCCAGGTGAGGCCGGTGTCGGCGAACGTCTGCTCTCGGCGCCAGCCCGTCACCTCGAGGACGGTGAGCTCGGACAGCCGTGCTCCGACTTCGGCCTGCAGGAACTCCCCGTCGAAGAACCGGGCCAGCTCACCCACCGTCATGCCGTGCTGCTGGACGATCTCCTTCCTGCCCACTCCAGAGGTGAACCCGGGGCGCAGCATGGGGCCACGCGCCGACCCGCCCACGGGGTTAGGCCGGTCCAGCACCACGAAGCGCGCGCCGGTCTCGACGGCCGCCTTCATCGCCTCGTACATCGTCCAGATGTAGGTGTAGAAGCGGGCACCGACGTCCTGGATGTCGAACACGACGGTCTCGACCTTGGCGTCCCGATAGAACCCGGCCAGCTTGGTGGACGTCGCTCCGTAGGCGTCGTAGACCATGACGCCGGTCCGTGGGTCGACGTGGTTCCCCTCGGAGTCACCTGCCTGGGCCGTGCCGCGGAACCCGTGCTCCGGGCCGAACACCGCGACCACGTTGACGTCGCCGGAGCCGACCATCGCGTCCACGACGTGGCTCAGGTCACCCAGGACGCCGGTGGGGTTCGTCACGACACCGACGCGCTGACCGCGCAAGGCGGCCCAGCCGCTGGCTCGTAGGTGCTCCGCACCGGTGGTGACACCGCGTCGCGGAGCCGACGGTGGCGCGCTCCCGCTCGGCGTGGCCGCTGCGGCTCCGGCGGCTCCGGCGGCTGCGGGCAGGGCCGCCAGGCTGAGGCCGGCTGCGCCGAGCAGCTGTCGACGGTTGAGGTTGCTCATGCGTGGTGCTCCGATCCGAGAGGTGTCTGCGCCGTGGCGACCATCGGTCGGTGGTCACTGGCACCAGGGGCCACGCGCCGAGGACTGGCCCGCATCGGGTGGGCCGGGGTCACCAGGTGATCCCGAAGCCGAACGGGTAGAGGGCCGTGGCCGGGTCACCCGCGACCGGGATGACGACGGGCAGCTTGCCCGTCGGTGCGACCTCACCGGTGATGACCCGGACGGCCGACTCGATCGCGACCGGGCTGTAGGAGTACGTCGCCAGATAGGTCCTCGCGCCGGGTAGGTAGGCGATGTCGTAGGGGTCGCGAACGGCGATCACCACGACCGGCTTGCCGGTGGCGAGCAGCGCCGCGACCAGCCTCTGCTGCCCGCCCAGGCGGTCGGTCACCGTGGTGTCCCAGGCCTTCATGGTCGTCACGACGACGGCGTCCTGGCCCGCAGCCTTGGCCACGGTGTCCGCGATCGCCGCATCGGCGGGGGCAGCGCCCGTCTCGCGCCTGGTCACCACCGCAGCGCGACGGGTAAGGGCGTCGCTCAGCGTGGTGGTGACTGCGGCTCCGTAGCCGGTCACGAGGATCTTCTTGCCACCCGCAGCCATCGGCAGCGTGGCATTGTCGTTCTTGAGGACCGTCGTGGTGCGGTCGGTGATCGCAGCGGCCTTGGCCAGATGCTCGGGCGTGCCCACCACCGAGTCGAGGCCGGAGGGGTCGGTGTAGGGGTGCAAGAGGATGCCCCGCTTGAGCTTCAGGAGCAGGATCCGCGCCACGCTCTCGTCGAGGCGCTTCTGACTGATCCGGCCGCTTGCCACCGCCGCGAGGACCGCGGCGTGGGCCGCATCCATGTCCGGGGCCATCAGGAGGTTGTCAGCACCGGCCAGAACCGCGCGGACGGCGACTTCTCCGTCGCCGTACTTGTCGCGGACGCCCTTCATGCCCAACGAGTCGGTGATGATGACGCCGCGGAAGCCGAGCTCGTGGCGAAGGATGCCGGTGAGGATGGGCTGGCTCAGTGTGGCGGGGTCGCCTGAGGGGTCCAGTGCCGGGACCACGAGGTGCCCGCTCATGATCATGTCCGCGCCCGCCCCGATGGCGGCCCTGAACGGCGGCGCGTCGATCTGCTGCCACTGCGCCTTGGTGTGCGTGATGATCGGGATCCCGGTGTGGCTGTCGGTGGCCGTGTCTCCGTGACCTGGGAAATGCTTTGCTGCGGCGACGACGCCGCCGTCCTTCTGGTAGCCGTTGACCTGCGCGGCGACCATCGACGCGACCAGCGCCGGGTCCGAGGAGAAGGACCGCGTGCCGATGACCGGGTTGAGAGCGTTCACGTTGACGTCGGCATCCGGTGCGAGATCGGTGTTGATGCCCATCGCCTTCAGTTCCTGCCCGGTGATGGTGGCGGCGGTGCGGGCGTCGTCGATGCTCCGTCCCGCGCCGAGGGCCATCGAGCCCGGGAACTGCGTGGCCGGCGGCCCGACGCGGGTGACCACGCCCTGCTCCTGGTCCGTGGCGATCATCAGCGGGACGTGGGCACCCGACCCGATCGCGGACTTCTGCAGGCCATTGGACAGGCCTGTGATCTGCGTCGGGTTCTTCACACTGTCGGTCCAGGCGAAGTAGATGACCCCCCCGAGGTGATACTTCTGCACGACCTCGGCCGGCGACGCGACGCCGTACAACGGGATGTTGCGCACGTCCGGGGTCGTGGCGTCAGAGCCGTAGACGTTCTGGACGAAGAGCTGGCCGACCTTCTCCTCGAGCGACATGAACCGCAAGGCGGCGGCCACCCCGGCGTTGCGCCCGGGGGCCTGGCTCCCGGGTGCGGCCTGCGCAGGGCTGAGGCCCGGCAGCGCCAGCGCGGCCGTGCACAGGACGCCGGTGAGACGCAGTCGGCGGGAGATCACGGGGTTGGGCATGACGCCTCCGGGGGATTCACTGTGGGTGAGTTATTTACCTGCGATTCCCACCCAACGTAACTTAGTCACTCCTTGCCGTAGGGTCAACGACTGAGCGCCACCAGTTGCTCGAAGTCCTCGCGGGCGAGATCACCGTCACGGGCACGCACGACCGGGAATGATCTGCCCTCCGCACACCTTGAACTCGTCTGTGGTCCGCATCGGCGTACCCGGGAGGAGCGTCGTGGCGGACACGGGTGTGGGACTGCGGTCCGAGCGGGGACCGATCCTCCTCGCGCTGATGGTCTCGACGGGGCTCATCGCGATCGACGCGACCATCCTCGCGACCGCGGTGCCGTCCATCGTCAAGGACCTCGGCGGTTTCGCGCTCTTCCCCTGGCTCTTCTCGGTCTACCTGCTCGCGCAGGCGGTCTCGGTGCCGGTCTACGCCAAGCTCGCCGACACCCTGGGGCGCAAACCCCTCATCCTGCTCGGCGTCGGCCTCTTCCTGCTCGGCTCGGTCCTCTGCGGGTTCGCCTGGAGCATGCCGGCCCTGATCGTCTTCCGCGCCGTGCAGGGACTCGGCGCGGGCGCCGTCCAGCCGATGGCGATCACCATCGCCGGTGACATCTACACGGTCGCGGAACGAGCGCGGACCCAGGGCTACCTCGCCAGCGTGTGGGCCGTCTCGTCCGTGGTCGGGCCAACCCTCGGCGGCCTCTTCTCGCAGCTGAATCTCTGGCGCTGGATCTTCTTCGTCAACGTGCCGCTCTGCCTTCTAGCCGGCTTCCTCCTGGTCCGCAACTTCCACGAGCAGGTCGAGCGTCGTCCCCATCGGATCGACTACGCGGGGGCGATCCTCCTCACCATCTCGATGACGCTGATCATCCTCGGCGTGCTCGAGGGTGGGCAGGCGTGGGCATGGGGATCTCCCACGAGCATCGCCATCTTCGCGACCGGCGCCGCGCTCCTCGTCGGCTTCGTCCTTGCCGAGAAGCGCGCCGCCGAGCCCGTGCTCCCGTTGTGGGTGCTCAGTCGCCGCCTGCTGCTCACCACCAGCCTTCTCGCCCTCGGCGTCGGCGCGATCCTCATCGGACTCACCTCCTACGTCCCCACCTACCTCGAGAGCGCCATCGGGTCCCCGCCGCTCGTCGCCGGTCTGGCGTTGGCCGCGCTCACCCTGGGGTGGCCGCTGGCCGCGACGTTCTCGGGACGGATCTACCTGCGGCGGGGATTCCGCCCGACCATCCTCATCGGCATGGTGTTCGTCGTCGGCGGCGCGGCCGCCCTCGCGTTCTTCGCCCACACCCCCATGCTGGCCGTCGTGGCCGCGAGCTGCTTCGTCATCGGCCTCGGCATGGGCCTCGTCGCCACCCCGGGCCTGATCTCCGCGCAGGCCAGTGTCGACTGGGACGAGCGGGGCGTCGTGACCGGCACGAACATGTTTGCCCGCTCCATCGGCAGCGCGGTCGGGATCGCCATCTTCGGCGCCGTGGCGAACGGCATCATCGGCGCCTCGAGCGGCGGGGAGTCCGACCCCACGGTCATCACCTCGGCCGGGTCAGCCGTGTTCCTGGCCGTCCTGGCCGCCGCGGTGCTCACGGTCCTGGCCGCGCTCTTCATGCCCAGGGCCCGCGCCGACGACGCCCCGTCGGGCGCCGACTCGATTGACCGGTCTGCCGCAGACGGGCGAGATCGCCAGCTCGCGCTCGACGCCGGCTGAGTTCTGGACAAGGGCCTGCGGGAGCCTCCACGCGCCGCTCCCCCCTCCCCTCTCCTCCCCCCTTCCCCCCTCTTCCCACTTGTTGCGGGGAGAACCGCTTCTGGGGACCCGGGGACCGCAATCTCGCGGCGCCAACCGCAACATGTGGGGCCGGGGACAGAGGCGGGGACGGGGCGGGACGGGACGGGGACGGGGACGGATCGGGGAGTCAGGAGCTCTGGGAGGCCAGCCAGGTGTCGACGCGACGCTTCGCCTCGGCAGGGTCGACGTCCTCGACGCGCGTCATCAGCGTCCACCGGTGGCCCCACGGGTCGAGCACCGCGCCGTAGCGGTCCCCCGTCATGAACGTCTCCGGGTCGCCGTACCCCTTCGCGCCCGCCGCCACCGCTGCGGCATACGTCGCGTCGACGTCGGCGCAGTAGTGCACGTACGAGTGGTTGACCCTGTCGCTGCCGTCCGGCGGGACGAGGTCGTGCTCGGGCGCCGGGTCGCTCAGCTGGATGCGACCGTTGCCGAAGTCGAGCTCGGCGTGGGCCACGGTGCCGTCCGGGCCGTCGTTGCGCCCGACGACGGCGGCACCGAAGACCCGCTCGTAGAACTGGATCGCCGCGGCGCCGCCGGCGACGCAGAGGTAGGGCGTGATCGCGGTGTATCCGGCCGGCACCGGGGTCACCGAGGGGCCGGGTCTGTCAGGTTCTGTGTCATGTCCCCCACTCTCCCTACGCTGGCCCCATGTCGTCTTGGACAAACGCGACGCTCGCGGCACCCGCGGCGCGGCTCCCGAGGACGAGCACGCGCGCGGGGATCCTGCGCCCGGACGAGCTCCCGCAGTACGCCACCCTCGGCCACTACCCCCCGGACCCGCTGCTCGATCGGTGGGTCGACTGGTGCTGGTCCGTGCGGTGGGACCTCCCGGCGGGGACGCACTACGTCTCAGAGGTGATCTCCCACCCGGCGATCCACCTCAGCATCGAGTCGGGCCCCGCCCCTCGCCACGGTTTCGGTATGCCGGCTGCCCTCCTCCACGGCGTCATCACCACCCGCTTCCGGGTCGAGCTCTCCGGGGCCGGGCGCGCCTTCGCGGTGAAGTTCCGACCGGGCGGCTTCGGGGCGTTCACCGGCTTGGACGTCGCCGGCTCGCTCGACCGGGCCGTCGACCTGCGCACCTACTTCGGCGACGACGCAGACCGGTTGCGGGACAGCGTGATTCGCGCCGACGACGACCTCGACCGACAGGCCCTCGTCGATGCCTTCCTCATCGCGCGGCGCCCCGGCCCTGACGCCCGCTATGACCAGCTCCTCGACATCGTCGGCGACATGCTCGGCGACCGCACGCTGACCCGTGTCGAGGACGTCACCGGGCGACACGGCATACCGGCGCGGTCGCTGCAGCGGCTGTTCCACCGCTACGTCGGGGTCGGCCCCAAGTGGATGCTCCAGCGCTACCGCCTCCACGACGCCGTCACCCTCATCGACACCGGCGAGGTGACCGACCTGGCCGCGCTCGCCGTGAGCCTGGGCTGGTATGACCAGGCCCACTTCACGAGGGAGTTCACCGCGCTGGTCGGGATGCCGCCGGCGAGGTATGCCGTGCGCGCTCGATGAGCAGGATGGCGACCGATCCGGCGAGCAGGGCGACGAGCTCGACGAACCCGGAGACCTGCGCGCCGATGACGGTGGCGGCCACGAGGGCGAGTCCGCCGACCAGTCGCAGCCCGACGTCGCGCCGTCCGACCGCGACCCGGAAGCCGGCAAGGCCGACCCAGAACGCGGCGACACCGCCCGCGAGCTGGGCAGCCGAGGTGGTCTCGAGGCGCGCCGCCGGTTTCTCCAGGGCGTGGTGCAGCCCGGACGCGGCGAACACGACACCGAGCAGCACCACGGCGAGCGCATCACCGAAGGGCCAGGGGGCGACGCTCTGCTGCCGCTCGGGGGGCGCGGCCGTCAGTGCCTCCTGCGCCTCGTCCTGGTGGGAGCCGAAGTAGGCCCAGTGGAGCGAGGCGGCCAGCGCGAGGCTGACCGCCGCGAAGCCGATCTGCGCCACACCGATCGCCGAGACGCCGCTGCTCGCCCCCACCCCGATCGCCCGGACCGACTCCCCGAGGACGATGATGAGCATCGACCCGTGCCGCTCGACGAAGTGCCCCGGAGCGAGGTGGAAGGCGGGACCGCCGTCGAGACGTCGCAACGGAGTCCGGGCAGCGACCTGGGGGGCCACCGTCTCGGTGAGGACAGCCAGGATCCACAGCACCAGCAGCACGGTGCCCCCGACGAGGGCGCCGACGAGGATGAGCACGGCGGCCATGACGTTCCAGACGAGCGGCTGCAGCACCATGCCGGGGGGTGACCCGCGCAGACTTTGTGAGGTAGGTCGCCGTGTGCACTGCGACGACGACGCAGTAGCCGACGGCGAAGACGACCCGATCTGTCGTGAACGCGTGCGGGACGGCGAGCGCCATGACGACGTTGCCCGTCATGCCGAGCAGGAGGAGCACCCGACGGACCGTGGTGACCGGAGGGGCGGCGTTGGTCAGCCACGCATCGCCGCCGTACATCCACCACATCGGCACCAGGAGCAGGACGGCCCGCCCCACCCCCGCCGTGGTCCTGACCGAGCGTGGCCGTCAGCTGGGTGATGGTGAAGACGAAGACGAGATCGAAGAACAGCTCGAGCGTGGTGACAGCCCCCGCGACGGACTCCTCGCGCGCACCCACCCGGCGCAGCGGCAGTCTGGCCATGGCCCTACCTCAGGCGATCGCCCGTTGCGGGCCCTCCGCCTCGCCACCTATCGTGACGTGCGGAAGCCTAAGATCGCCCGACTGGTAAGGGAGGAAGCGTTGGTCGAGGAATCGAGGACGACTCGGCTCGGGTCGCTCCAGGCCGGCGTCGAGAGCGGAGTGGCGCGTGTCCGGACCGGCCCTGTCACGGGGAGCCGCGACGACGCGGTCGTCGCGGAAGGGTTGGTCAAGCGCTACAAAGACGTCACGGCGGTCGACGGGGTGTCCTTGACCGTCCCGGCCGGCAGGGTGCTCGGGGTCCTCGGACCCAACGGTGCGGGCAAGACGACGACCGTCCGCATCCTGACCACCCTGATCCGACCGGACGCCGGACACGCCTCGGTCGCCGGCAAGGACGTGATCAAGGACCCGGGCGCCGTCCGACGGCTGATCGGTGTCTCGGGCCAGTACGCCGCAGTCGACGAATACCTCACGGGTTACGAGAATCTCGAGATGGTCGGCCGTCTCTACCACCTGCCCAGAGCCGACGCCCGGTCTCGGGCGCGAGAGCTGCTCGCCCAGTTCCGACTCGAGGACGCGGCCGACCGACCGGCCAAGGGCTACTCGGGCGGCATGCGCAGACGCCTCGACCTCGCCGGGGCGCTCGTCGCCCGCCCGCCGGTGATCTTCCTCGACGAGCCGACGACAGGTCTCGATCCTCACGGGCGCGGCGAGATGTGGGACGTGATCGCCGACCTGGTGCGGGAGGGGACCTCCCTGCTGCTGACGACGCAGTACCTCGAGGAAGCCGATCGACTGGCCGACGAGATCATCGTCATTGACCACGGGAAGGTCATCGCCCGCGGCACGGCCGACCAGCTCAAGGAGCAGGTCGGCGGGGAACGGTTGGAGATCATCGTGACCGACCCTGCACATCTGCGTCCCGTCGCAGACCTGCTGGGCCAGATCGGCTCGGGGGCGCCCGATCGGGACGAGCCGTCCCGTCGGGTGACCGTGCCGGTCACCGGCGGCACGCAATCGTTGCTCGAGGCGGTGCGCAGGCTCGACGACGCGGCCATCATCGTGGAGGACATCGGGATCCGGCGGCCGACCTTGGATGATGCCTTCCTCTCCCTGACCGGGCGCAAGGCCGCGGACGACTCGGGTGCAGCCGCCGCGGAGGAGACGAAGTGAACGTCGGCTACTTCGTGAGCGACGCGTTCACCGTCGCCCGCCGCAACCTCATCAAGATCAAGCGCGTGCCGGACCTGCTCGTGTTCACGACGTTGCAGCCGATCATGTTCGTACTGCTCTTCGGCTTCGTGTTCGGCAGCGCCATCGGTGGCATCGCCGGTGGCGACGGGGGCGACGGATCCAGCTACCGCGAGTTCATGATGGCCGGCATCTTCGCGCAGACCATCGTCTTCGGCGCGACCCTGACGGGCTACGGCATGGCCGAGGACATGCAGAAGGGCATCATCGACCGGTTCCGCACCCTCCCGATGCACCCGAGCTCGGTGCTCTTCGGACGGACCATCTCCGACGTCGCCAACAACGTCATCGTCCTCGTCGTCATGTCAGCGACCGGGCTCGCCATTGGGTGGCGCATCCACGGAGGCGTCCTCGATGCGGTGCTGGCCTACGCCCTCATGCTCCTGTTCGCCTACGCCGTCTCGTGGGTAATGGCCTTCGTCGGCCTCGTCGTGCGTGCTCCGGAGATCGTCAACAACGCGTCATTCATCGTCGTCTTCCCGATGACGTTCATTGCCAACACCTTTGTCCCTGCAGAGAACCTGCCCGCGACCCTCCGGACGGTCGCCGGGTGGAACCCCGTCTCGACGATCACCCACGCCGCCCGGGACAACTTCGGCAACCTCGGGGCGCTCAAGGACCCGACCCTGACGGCCGAGCAGATGCGCTCCAGGATCGAGTACACGTGGGCACTGGAGCACGCCGAGCTCTATACCCTGATCTGGGTCGTCGTCCTGCTCATGGTCTTCATCCCGCTCGCGACGCGCCAGTATCGCCGCGCGGTGGCCCGCTGAGCGGCGAGCGCGCCGATCAGACGGAGAGGGTGTAGACGATGAAGCCGCTGTTCACGGCGATCTGGTCATAGAGCCGCCGGGCCGGTTCGTTGGACTCCGCCGTCTGCCAGTAGACCCGTGAACACTCATGGTCCCCGGCCCACCGCGCCACCGCAGCGATCAAGGTGCGACCCACCCCTTCGCCGCGCACATCGGCCGCCGTGAACAGGTCCTCCAGATAGCACACGTCAGGGCCGGTCGTGCTCGGGTGGACGAGGAAGTGGGCGATGCCGACCAGGTGCCCGTCGAGTCGGGCCCCGAGCGCGTGCATCTCGGTGTCCGCGGCGAACGCCCCCCAGGCCCGCGCTGCCACATCCGGATCGAGGCGTTGCCCGTAGAACTCGCTGTACCCGCGGAACAGCTCATCCCAGACGGGCCGGTCGCTCGGCTGGAGCCGGTCCACACTGATCATGACACTCCTCTGTCAGGCGTCTGACGAGCGTAGCCCTCAGTCGCGCCTGGCCATGGGCGCGCCGGCCATGACCGGACCAGCAGGAGCCGGGGCACCGGGAGCCGGTGCTCCGTCGAGGTCGTCGGACGCGCCGCTGAACTGGGCCGCATAGAGTCGGGCGTAGGCGCCGTCCGCCTCGAGGAGCTCGGCGTGCGAGCCCTTCTCGACGATGCGGCCGTCCTCCATGACGAGGATGACGTCGGCGTCCCGGATGGTGGAGAGCCGGTGGGCGATGACGAAGCTCGTCCGGTCGCTGCGCAACGCCGCCATCGCGTGCTGGACCAGCAGCTCGGTGCGCGTGTCGACCGAGCTCGTCGCCTCGTCGAGGATGAGCAGCTCGGGCCGCGCGAGGAAGGCCCGGGCGATGGTGATGAGCTGCTTCTCCCCGGCGCTGACGTTGCCCGCCTCGGCGTCGAGCACCGTGTCGTAGCCATCCGGCAGCGAGTGGACGAAGCGGTCGACGTAGGTGGCCCGGGCCGCCTCCATGACCTCCTCATCGCTCGCGTCCGGCCGCGAGTAGGCGATGTTGTCGCGGATCGTGCCGGCAAAGAGCCAGGTGTCCTGGAGCACCATGCCGATCCGGGATCGCAGGTCGTGCCGTGTCATGTCGGTGATATCCACCCCGTCGAGGGTGATCCGGCCCGAGTCCAGCTCGTAGAAGCGCATGATGAGGTTGACGAGCGTCGTCTTGCCGGCGCCGGTCGGCCCGACGATGGCGACCGTCTGGCCAGGCTCGACGACGAGGTCGAGTCCGTCGATGAGCGGCTTCTGCGGGGTGTAGGAGAACGCGACCTTCTCGAACGCGACGCGGCCGTGCGTGTCGTGGATACGTTGCGGCGCAGCGGAGTCCGGTTGCTGTTCCGGCGCGTCGAGGACGGCGAAGACCCGCTCGGCCGACGCGACACCCGACTGCAGGAGGTTGGCCATCGATGCCACCTGGGTCAGCGGCTGGGTGAACTGGCGGGAGTACTGGATGAAGGCCTGCACGTCACCGAGGGTCATCGACCCGCTCGCGACCCGCAGCCCGCCGAGGACGGCGATGACGACGTAGTTGAGGTTCCCGATGAACATCATCGCCGGCATGATGATGCCGCTGATGAACTGCGCCCCGAAGGCAGCCTGGTAGAGGTCGTCGTTCTTGACCTCGAAGGCCTGCTGCGACTCCTTCTGACGGCCGAAGACCTTGACGAGGCCGTGCCCGGTGAAGGTCTCCTCGATGATGCCGTTGAGCTCGCCGGTGTGCTTCCACTGCTGGACGAAGAGTTTCTGCGAGCGCTTGGCGATCGCCGCCGTGAGGGCGATCGAGATGGGGATCGTCACCAGGGCGATGAGCGCGAGCATCCACGAGATGCTGAACATCATCGCGACCATGGCAACGACGGTGAGCACCGAGGTGAGCAGCTGGCTGAGGGTCTGCTGGAGGCTCGTCTGGACGTTGTCGACGTCGTTCGTCACCCGGCTGAGCAGCTCACCACGTGGCTGACCGTCGAAGTAGGGCAACGGCAACCGGTTGAGCTTGGCCTCGACGTCCTCGCGGAGGGAGAAGACGGTGCGCTGGACCACCGATGCGAGCAACCAGCCGGAGAGCCACTGCAGGATCGCCGCGAGGACGTAGAGGCCCATGACGAAGAGGAGCACCTGCCCCAGAGCGGTGAAGTCGATGCCCACACCAGGGACGACATTCATCCCGGACAGCAGGTCGGCCAGCTGGCCCTGACCACTGGCGCGCAGGCCCTCGATGACCGCTGCCTTGGTCGCACCCGCGGGCAGCCTGGACCCGAAGTAGCCCTCGAAGATGAGGTTGGTCGCGTGACCGAGGATCTTCGGCCCGACGGCGCTGAGGACCACGCTGACCACCGACAGCACGATGACGACCAGGACCAGCCCCCGCTCGGGTCGGAGCCGGCGGATCAGGCGCTTGGCGGACGGGCCGAAGTTCTGGGACTTCTCCCCGGGCAGACCCATCTGCATGTGACCGCCGCCGCGACGTGCGGCACCACCCGGCCCGCGCCTGGCCTCGGCCGCCTTCTCCTCCGCGCTCTTGACGCCTTCCTCGCTCATGCCGCGGCCCCCTCTGCCGATCGCTGGGACTGCACGATCTCCTGGTAGGTCTCACAGGTCTGCAGCAGCTCGTCGTGCCGCCCCTGGCCGACGACCCGTCCGTCGTCGAGGACGACGATGTGGTCGGCGTCGATGATCGTCGACACCCGCTGGGCGACAATGATGACGGTCGCGTCCCGGGTCACGGGTCGCAGGGCCGCCCGCAGTCGGGCGTCCGTCGTGAGGTCGAGCGCCGAGAAGGAGTCGTCGAAGAGGAAGACCTGCGGTTGGCGCACCAGCGCGCGCGCGATGGCCAACCGTTGTCGTTGTCCCCCCGACACATTCGTCCCGCCCTGCGCGATCGGGGACTCGAGCCCGTCCGGCATCCTCGCAACGAAGTCCCTTGCCTGAGCGATCTCCAGGGCCTCCCAGAGCTGCCCGTCGGTGGCCTGGGGGTTGCCGTAGCGCAGGTTGCTGGCGACCGTGCCGGTGAAGAGGTAGGGCCGCTGGGGGACGAGACCGATCCGCGACCACAGGATGTCCAGGTCGACCTCCCGCACGTCGACGCCGCCCACCATGAGGGAGCCTCCGGTGACGTCGAAGAGGCGCGGGACGAGGTTGACCAGCGTGGTCTTGCCCGAGCCGGTGCTCCCGATGACCGCCGTGGTGTGGCCGGGCTCGGCCGTGAAGGAGACCCGGTCGAGGACCGGGTGGTCGGCGCCGGGGTAGTGGAAGTCGATGCGGTCGAACACCACCCGGGACGTGGAGGAGAGCGATGTGACGGGGTTGGCCGGTTCGGCGACGGAGGACACCGTGTCGAGGACCTCCCCGATCCGCTCTGCTGACACCGATGCCCGCGGGATCATCATCGACATGAAGGTGGCCATCATCACCGCGATGAGGATCTGCACGAGGTAGGCCATGAACGCGGTGAGCGACCCGATCTGCATGTCGCCGCTGTTGACCCGCCCCGCACCGAACCACAGCACGCCGACGGTGGACGCGTTGAGGATGACCATGACGATGGGGAAGATCAGCGCCTGGAGGCGGCCGACCGCGAGCGCCGTGCCGGTGAGCGTCGTGTTCGCGCCGGCGAACCGGGCTTCCTCGAAGTCCTCCCGGACAAAGGCGCGCACGACCCGGATCCCGGTGATCTGCTCGCGCATGATCCGGTTGACGTTGTCGATGGACGTCTGCATGATCCGGAACTGCGGGATCATCCGGCGGATCACGAGGCCGACGGCCAGTGCCAGCAGGGGGACGGCGACGGCAACGAGCCAGGACAGGCCGACGTCCTGCTTCAGGGCCATGACGATGCCCCCCACCATGCTGATCGGCGCCGAGACCATGAGAGCCAGGGCCATGAAGACGACCATCTGGATCTGGGTGACGTCGTTGGTGTTGCGCGAGATGAGGGTCGGGGCGCCGAACCTCGAGACCTCCTGAGCGGAGAAGTCCCCGACGCGGTGGAAGACCGCCCCGCGCAGGTCACGCCCGAGGGCCATCGAGATCCGCGCGCCGAAGTAGACGGCAGTGACGGTCGCGACGATCTGGACGAGGCTGATGGCGAGCATCCACCCACCCGTGCGGAAGATGTAGCCGGTGTCCCCGCGGGCCACGCCCTGGTCGATGATGTCGGCGTTGAGGCTCGGCAGGTAGAGCGAGGCGATCGTCCCCACGAGCTGCAGGACGAGGATGAGCGTCAGCTGGCCGCGGTAGGGGGCCAGGTGGGTGCGAACGATCCGCAGCAACATCAGGGTGCCTTCCTCGAGCGGGGGCCGTGGGTGGGTCTGGAGCTGCGTATGCCGCCTGCCCGGCCTCGGGCTGCCGGCTGCGCGATGACGCCGCTGAGGACGATGTCGACGATGGTCTCGGGGGTGAGCAGGTTGCCGTCGGTGATCCCCCGGTGGCTGCCGGAGAACGTCAGCAGGCGCAGGTAGCGCGCCAGCTCGAGCGGGGTGCAGCGCAACAGGTGGGCGTCCGGCTCGATGAGGGCGGCGACCTGGCTCGAGGCATGACCGCGGTCCAGCTCACGGGGGCCCGGCCCATGGCAGGGCGCCGGCCCGACGGCGCCGTCCGACGGGACGTGTCCTCCCTCGGGCGTGCAGGCGTGGTGGCCGGCTGCCGCTCCCGCGGGAGGCGCGGACAGGCGCAGGCCCACCATGAGGTCGAAGGCGTCAGAGAAGCGGCGCTGCAGCACACCGACCACCTCGACGAGCCGGTCCCGCAACGGCTGGGCGATCTCGATCTCCGCCAGCTGGCGCAGCAGCGGAGCGGGGCAGAACGTCGAGGCGATCACCTGCTCGATCAGCTCCTCCTTGGTCTCGAAGGCCCGAAAGATCGTGCCCTCGGCAACGCCCGCCGCCTCGGCGATGTCCTTGGTGCTCGGGACCTCGCCACGCTCGCGGATGAGGGAGCGGGCGGCGTCGACGAGGGCGGCACGTCGCTGGGTGGGCGGGAGGGCCTTCGCACGGGGTGGCACCGATCCACTATAAGTGAGTGAGTGCTCACTCACAAGACCGGGGAAGACGTTGCCGACACGGCTCCAGCCTCCGGCGTGACCCGGGGTCAGGGTCAAGCGCCTTCTCTATGGACGCGGGCCGGTGGCCGATCGACGTCTCGCTCCCGTATGCCAGCGGGGAGGCCTGCTGACGCCTCCCGGACGGGTGGCCGGCGCCGTGATGGTCCAGATGGTCTTCGTCCGGCTGGGCGCGCTCGACCCCGAGGAGGCCCCGGGTGAGCGACTCCGTGTCGGGGAGTGGGTCGTCCAGGGCCGCAGACAGGTGCTCGTCAGCCAGGTCGTGACGTCCGCGCCGTGGTCGTCGCTCACCCTGTCCCCGCTTCCCCGTGCCGTTGGCCGCTCCACGGTACTGCGGGCCGCAGCTCCCGTGATCACGTCCGTGGCGTCCGGCAGGTCGGTCGCCAGAATCGCCGACGTGCCGGACGCGGCAGGTGGGCTCAGCCGGGGGACGCGGCAGGAGGACGCAGTCGGGGGGATCAGTCGCGGACGAGCAGCCCATCGGCGACGAGGTCGCGCAGGCTGGGCAGCGCAGACGCCATCACCTCAGCTGGATCGAGCTCCAGCAGGGCCGCGATGGCCACGAGTGCCTGTCGTGCCGTGAGGCCCCCGTCGCAGACGCTGACCAGGGCGGCGGTGACGGTGTCGGCCTGGAAGCAGCGACGCAAACCACCCCCCTGCCGGATCAGGATGACGCCCGGGTCCTCAGCGCCCGGGCGGGAGTGCCGCTCTTCGGTGACGTCGGCGGCGCAGCGCCAGGCCGTGTCCAGCAGCCCGTCCCGCCCCGCCTCGGCGAGCCACGTCCGTGCCGCCAGACCGGCCTCGACCGAGGCTCCCATCGCCGGGGCCACGGGGCCGCGCACCTCGACGAGGTCCATCCACGGGGCACGGGCGGTGCGTGGCCGTTGCAGGGTGATCACTCCGAAGCCGATCTGCGCGACGTCGCGTGCGGCAAAGTCTGCCAGCCATGCCGCGTACAGCTGCTCGAAGCCCTCGACCCCGGCCCGGCTGCCGCCGTCGCGGGACCAGAGCTCGGCGTACTCGGCGGGGTCCTGGACCTCACGCTGGATCACCCATGCGTCGAGACCGGTGCCCTCCAGCCAGTCGTGCCACCGGCCCCGCCACGACGCCCCCGCGAGGATCTCCCAGTTGCCGAGGAACTGCGCGACCCCGCCCGGTTCGAGGTGGTCCCCGACGGTGCGCACGAGGCGCTCGACGACGCCGTCGCCGACGAGCCCACCATCGCGGTAGTCGAACAGCGGCACGCCCCCGACCCTCGGCGTGATGACAAAGGGTGGGTTGCTGACGACGAGCGCAAACCGTTCTCCGGCAACGGGTCCGAGCAGGTCGCCGTGGCGCAGGTCGAGGTCTGTGCCGGCCAGGGCCGCGTTGAACCGGGCGTAGTCCAGCGCCCGCTGCGACAGGTCCGTCGCGACAAGGCTCCGGCAGTGACCAGCGAGGTGGAGGGCCTGGACGCCGCACCCGGTGCCGAGGTCGAGCGCCCGGTCGACGTCGGACCGGATCGTCCACGCAGCCAACGTCATCGACGCAGCACCGATGCCGAGGACGTGGCCCTCCAGGAGCGGCCTCCCGGTCTCGATCTCGGACAGGTCGGAGGCCACCCACCACTCGTGGGTCTCGTCCACGTGGGGCCGCAGGTCGCACGCGGCCGCCACGTCGTCGCCGTGCGCCACCACGAGGCCCAACCGTCGCGCGCCCTTCGCGCCGAGCGTCGGCAGCACCCCGTCGAGCTCGCGGGCGGTCAGCGGCAGGCCGAGGGTGAAGAGCCGGATGAGGTGGGCGAGCGGGTCGGTGCGCCCCCTGGTGACCAGCTCGGCGGGCAGCCCCTGCTCCCGCCGCAGGGCAGCGACGGCGACTGGACCGAGGGCCTGCGCGACACCGTCGACCGTGAAACCGGCTGCCCCGAGGTCGGCTCGCAGTGCCGCGACGAGGTCGACCTGGACGACGGGGGTGGCGCTCACCGCGACAGGGTATGCCGTGCGCCCGGAACGACCGGCCCGCCCGGCCCGTCGTGCGGGACACGCAGGAGGGGCCGCCCGATGGGCGACCCCTTCCGTGGTGCCTCCACGCGGCAGCGCGTGAGTGCCTTAGTGCCTCAGTGCGTGAGTGCCTCGGTGCCTCAGTGTGTGAGTGCCTCGGTGCTTCAGTGCCTCAGCGAGGTTCCGGACGAGTCGGACCCGGGCGCCCTGGTGCTCCCCGAGAGCTCCTCGCGCCCTTCCGCGGGCGACGAGTCCTCGACCGGCGGGGTCGCCGGCAGATGGCCCACGGGGGGCTCCTCGTCCTCGTCCCCGCCGATGGCGATGTCGCGTGACTTCGAGACCGCGACGGCGGCCACGATGATGATGAGCGCGACCGCGGCGATGCCGTATCGGATCATCGGGCTGGTGCCCGTCGTGAACGTCAGGGTGATGATCGCCGGGGCGATGAGCACCGAGACGAGGTTCATCACCTTGATGAGCGGGTTGATGGCCGGGCCGGCGGTGTCCTTGAAGGGGTCACCGACCGTGTCGCCGATGACCGTGGCCGCGTGCGCCTCGGTGCCCTTGCCGCCGTGGTGGCCGTCCTCGACGATCTTCTTGGCGTTGTCCCAGGACCCGCCGGCGTTGGCGAGGAAGACGGCCATCAGGCAGCCGGTGCTGATCGCCCCGGCGAGGAAGCCGGCGAGGGCGCCGATGCCCAGGCCGAACCCGACGACGACCGGGGTCAGAGCGGCCAGCAGGCCGGGTGTCGCCAGCTCCCGCAGCGAGTCCTTGGTGCAGATGTCGACGACCCGGGCGTAGTCCGGCTTCTCCGTGTAGTCCATGATGCCCGGGTGCTCCCGGAACTGGCGGCGCACCTCGAAGACGATGGCGCCGGCGGCTCGGGTCACCGCGTTGATCGCGAGTCCGGAGAAGAGGAACACGACGGCCGCACCGAGGAGCGCGCCCACGAGGACGTTGGGCGTGACGATGTCGGTGACGATCGTCGACTGGTCGAAGACCGAGGGGTTCTCGGTGACCTTGCCGCCGTCGAGCAGCGCCCGGACCGAGGTCTTCCAGGCGTCGGTGAACGCCCCGAAGAGCGCCGTCGCCGCCAGGACCGCGGTGGCGATCGCGATGCCCTTGGTGATCGCCTTCGTCGTGTTGCCGACGGCGTCGAGGTCGGTGAGGATCTTGGCGCCCTCGCCGTCGACGTCACCGGACATCTCGGCAATGCCCTGGGCGTTGTCGGAGACCGGGCCGAACGTGTCCATGGCGACGATGACGCCGACCGTGGTGAGCAGGCCGGTGCCGGCGACGGCGACGAAGAAGAGCGCCAGGGCGATCGAGCCACCGCCGAGGAGGAAGGCGCCGTAGACCGCCGCGCCGATGATGACCGCGGTGTAGACCGCGGACTCCAGGCCGACACCGATCCCGGACAGGACGACGGTGGCAGCGCCGGTGAGCGAGGTGCGGGCCACGTCCTTGGTCGGACGCTTGTCGGTGCCGGTGAAGTGGCCGGTGAGCCAGAGGATGACCCCGGCAAGGACGATGCCGATGATGACCGCGACCGAGGCCCGGATCCGGAGGCCTTCGATGGCCGGCGAGGTGATCTGCTGGGTGGCGGCGTCAACGACCGCCGGCACCGTGGGGTTGAGGTAGAGGAAGACCGCCGCGACGCTGAGCGCCGCGGAGATGGCGGCGGAGACGTAGAAGCCGTTGTTGATCGCCGTGAGGGCGTTCTGCCCGGGCTTCACCTTGGTGATGAAGACGCCGATGATCGCGGTGACCGCGCCGATGGCGGGGATGAGCAGCGGGAAGACCAGGCCCTGGGCGCCCAGCGCGACCGAGCCGAGGATGAGCGCAGCCACGAGCATCACGGCATACGACTCGAAGAGGTCCGCGGCCATGCCGGCGCAGTCGCCGACGTTGTCTCCCACGTTGTCCGCGATCGTCGCGGCGTTCCGCGGGTCGTCCTCGGGGATGCCCGCCTCGACCTTGCCGACGAGGTCGGCGCCGACGTCGGCGGCCTTGGTGAAGATCCCGCCACCGACGCGCATGAACATCGCGAGGAGGGCCGCGCCGAAGCCGAAGCCCTCGAGGACCTTGGGCGCCTCGCCCTTGTAGAGCAGGACGACGACCGAGGCGCCGAGCAGGCCGAGGCCGACGGTGGCCATGCCGACCGTGCCGCCGGTGCGGAAGGCGATCTTCATGCCGAGGTCGCGGTCACCCATGCGGGCGGCCGAGGCGACCCGGACGTTGGCCTTGACCGCGAGCGACATCCCGAAATAGCCGATGGCGGCCGAGAAGACGGCGCCGACGATGAAGAAGAGGGACCGGCCGATCCGGACACCGCCGGTGTCGGCCGGCAGGAGGAACAGCAGGCCGAAGACGAGGACGACGAAGATGCCGAGCGTCTTGAACTGGCGCGCGAGGTAGGCCTGGGCGCCCTCCTCGACCGCGGCGCCGATGGTCTGCATGTTCTCGGTGCCGGGGTCGGCGACGAGGACCTGCCTCCGGAAGACGACGCCCATGGCGAGGGCGATGAGCGCGATCGCGAGGACCGCGTAGACCAGCACGAGGTTGGTGCCGTCCAGGGCCAGCGTGGGTGACGCGGCCGGGGCGAGATTCGGCATGGTGCACTTCCTCCTTGAGGTACTCAGCCACCCGGACGGCGTGCGATGGCGCCTGAGAACCGGGGGACGTCGCGGGTCACGTTACCGGCCGGTGGCGTCGAGGCCCATCAAAGCAGAAGGTGAGCGAGGACACGTCATCGAGGACGGGCGAGCGCCTCGAGGGCGCCCCGGCGGGTCAGGCGGAGGCGGCGAGAGCCTCGTCGACGGTGGGGAAGATCTCGAAGACCTTGTCGAGGCCGGTGATCGTGAACACCTTCAAGACCCGGTCGTAGTCGCAGACGAGGCGCATTGCGCCCTCATGGACCCGGATCAGCTTGAGGCGCCCCACGAGGACGCCGAGGCCGGTGGAGTCCATGAAGGTGACCTCGCTGAGGTCCACGACGAGGTCGTGCTCGCCTCGCTCGATCTCCTCGTCGAGCCGTTCCCGCAGCGCCGGGGCGGTGTAGACGTCGATCTCGCCGCCGACGTGGACCACGGTGTGGTGGTCCCGTTGGGACGTAGAAATGTCGAGATCCACGGTGCCTACCTGTTCGGGGACTTGCTGAAGCACGGCCCTGCCACTGTGCTCTGCTCGACAAAACCCTACATGCGTCGGCACCCCGGCATACCGTAAACACGATGTCCCTACCCTCCAGTGCCCCGCTCGGGCGTCCGGCAACGTCGGCCCGCACTCCGGAGAGCCTGCTGCGCGGGCTGGCGCGGGGGCGGGATTCCCGGGGGGCCCGGGCCGAGCGCCTCACCCACATCCACCGGGTGCCGGCCCGCGAGGCCTCGCCTGCCCCGTTCCCCGACTGGGTGACCCCGACCCTCTATGGGGCGCTGACCCAGTCCGGCGTGGGTGAGCTCTGGAGCCACCAGCGGGAGGCGGCCGACGCCGCCCACGCGGGCGAGCACGTCGTCCTCTCGACCGGGACGGCCTCCGGCAAGTCCCTCGGCTATCTCCTGCCGGTTGCGTCGGACCTCGTCGACGGCGCGATGGCGCCCACGGGACGCGCGGCGACGGCGCTCTACCTCTCCCCCACCAAGGCGCTGGCCCACGACCAGCTCACCCGGCTCGAGGCGCTGGCCCTGCCGGGGCTGCGGCCCGCGACCTACGACGGGGACACCCCGACGCAGGAACGCCGCTGGATCCGGGACCACGCCAACTACGTCCTGACCAACCCCGACCTGGTCCATCACTCGCTCCTGCCGGCCCACGAGCGCTGGGCCCCCTTCCTGCGGGCCCTGCGCTACGTCGTCATCGACGAGTGCCACGTCTATCGCGGCGTGTTCGGCACCCACCTCGCGCTGCTGCTGCGCCGGTTGCGCCGGGTCGCGGCCCGCTACCGCTCCTACCCCACCTTCGTCCTTGCGTCGGCGACCGTCGCGGACCCCGGCGCCCACGCCACACGCCTCGTCGGTATGCCGGTGCGCCCGGTCACGCAGGACGGCTCGCCCCGCGCGGCGATGACCTTCGGACTGTGGGAGCCCGGGATGATCGCCGGGAATGGCGCGGACGGCTCGCCTCCCCGTCGGCGCAGCGCCGTGGCCGAGACGGCGGACCTGCTCGCGGACCTCGTTGCCCAAGGCGTCCAGACCGTGGCGTTCGCTCGCTCCCGCACCGGGGTCGAGGTCGTGGCTGCCGCAGCCCGCACCCACCTGCGCGAGGTGGACCCGACCCTGGAGGGCGCGGTCGCGGCATACCGTGGGGGCTATCTGCCCGAGGACCGGCGCGAGCTCGAGCAGGCGTTGCGCAGCGGCGAGCTGATGGGGCTGGCGGCGACGAACGCCCTCGAGCTCGGCATCGACGTCCACGGGCTGGATGCGGTGCTGCTGGCCGGCTGGCCGGGCACGCTGGCCTCGCTCTGGCAGCAGGCTGGTCGTGCCGGACGAGCCGGCGAGGAGTCGCTCGCGGTCCTGGTGGCCGCTGACGACCCGCTGGACACTTACCTCGTGCACCATCCCGAGGCGATCTTCGACGCCCCGGTCGAGGCGGCCGTCCTCGACCCGGAGAACCCGCACGTGCTCGGGCCCCACCTCGCCGCCGCCGCCGCGGAGCTGCACATCACGCAGGAGGACGAGGCCTACTTCGGGCCGCAGATGGTTCCGCTGCTCGACGCCCTGGTCGCCCGGGGCATCCTGCGCTGGCGCCCGCGCGGCTGGTTCTGGGCGCGGGCGGACCGGGCGAGCGACCATGTCTCCTTGCGTGGGTCGGGGGAGACGGTCCGGATCGTCGAGCAGCGGACCGGGCGGGTGCTCGGCACCGTCGACGACTCCCGCGCCCATGCGGCGGTTCACACCGGGGCGGTCCACGTGCACCGGGGTGACGCCTACGTCGTGACCGAGCTCGACCTCGAGGACGCCTCGGCGCTCGTCGTGGCCGGTGACCCGGGCTGGTCCACCCAGGCCCGCTCGGTGAGCGCCTTCAACATCGTCCGCGTCGAGCGCTCGCAGGAATGGGGCCGGCTGAGCTGTTGCTTCGGGGCGGTCCAGGTGCACACCCAGGTGACCTCGTTCCTGCGGCGACTGCCGACCGGGGAGGTGCTCGGCGAGCACCTCCTCGACCTGCCGCTGCGCACCCTGTCCACCAAGGCGGTGTGGTGGACCATCCCCCCGGAGGTCCTCGAGACCGCGGGGATCGGCGAGCCCGACATCCCCGGCGCAGCGCACGCCGCCGAGCACGCCGCGATCGGCATGCTCCCCCTCGTCGCGACCTCGGACCGGTGGGACATCGGCGGGGTCTCGACGGCGCTGCACCCCGACACCGGTCTGCCGACGATCCTCATCTATGACGGGCACCCGGGCGGTGCGGGATTCGCGGAGCGGGGGTACGAGGCGGTCCGCACCTGGCTGACCGGCACCCGTGACGCGATCCGGGCCTGCCGGTGCGCGACCGGGTGCCCCTCCTGCGTCCAGTCCCCGAAGTGTGGCAACGGGAACGAGCCACTGGACAAGGCCGCCGCCGTGGTCCTGCTCGACGTGACCCTCGCCGCAGCCGGACCCGGGTGCGCCCCCGGATCTGGAGCGGGAGGGGGGGTCAGTCGGCCCGTCACGGCGGCTGCACCCCGCCGCAGGGGGCAGTAAGGTCAGGTGGCGCGGTCGCGCACCCGCGATCGGGCTCACCTGGAGGTGCACCATGCTCGCGATCGGCCTCATTCTCATCCTTCTCGCGGTGGGTGGGGGCGCCTACCTCAGCTGGCTGGCGCTTCAGACCGCCACCTCGGTCACGTTGTCCGGCGGCGGCATCTCGTTCGGTCTGCTGCCCATCACCCTCTTTGCCTCCGGCGCCATCGCCGTGATCCTGCTGGGGATCGGCACCCGTCTCGCCGCCTCTGGTCTCCGCCGCAAGCGGGCCCAGCGCCGCGAGCTCAAGGAGCTGCGCCAGGCGGGAGGCTCCACCACGACCACGACCACGACCGCGCCCACGCCCACGGCGTCGGGCCGCCCGGGCCCGACCGGGCCCGACCGGGCGGAGCGGGTCGCGTCCGAGGGCGACGTGGGACTCGAGCGCCGGGCCGACACCGAGCGCAAGGCGGACAACGACCGCAAAGCCGACCCGCGGGCCTGAACGCGCAGGCGGCACGCTCATCCGCCCACCGCGATGTGCGACGGTCCGGAGACCGATGGATCGGGGCCGGCGCGAGCCCGGGCTGTCGCAGTGCCCACACCCACGACCCCGGCCCGGACGCTCACCACGAGCTCGATGCTTTGATCAGACCCCGCCCGGCACGACAGGGGGGTCGCACCGTTGGCGCGGGTGATGGCATCGGCCCGGCTGCAGGCAGCGACGGCTCCGTCGCCGCTCACCAGGGCCACCGCGCCCGAGAGGGCCGCGAGATCGGCTGCTGCATGAGCTCGGTGGGAGGCGACCACGGCGCTGACCAGGGCGAGGCCACCGATGCCGACGGTGAGGAGGACGCCCAGTGCGGCGACGACCATGACCGTCGCCGATCCGCGTTCCCTCGTCTCGGGCTGCCACCCCCGCAGCCGCTGCCCGCCCGGGTGCCTCATTGCTGCTGCTCTGGTTGGGCCAGCGAGGTGGCGCCCACGACGAACCCGGGGCCGAGACCCCACACCTGACGGCGGACGGACACCTCGACCCTGACCTGTGGGCCACCCGCGGACACGGTGACGACGGCGCCGCTGGGGCCTG
>NZ_JBKJPP010000141.1:0-13522 GCF_046595215.1 Lapillicoccus sp.
GCCACCGGCAAAGCGCAGGAGGTTGAAGCCCCCCACGTCGGCGACGAATCCCGCCAGTCCGACGACCCCGAACTTGGCAAGCTCGGACGCGAGAGCGCGACGTGGCGCGTCACCCGAGGGGGCAGTGGACAACTCGGTGTCGATTCGTCGAGGCGGGCACAGGTCATGGTGACAATACCGAACGATGGCCCCTGCCGGCATCACCTAGGGTTGATGTCGTGACCGACGCCATCATCATCCTCACCGAGGAGCCCCTGCGCCCGATCGACGTCACGAAGATCGTCGGCCTGCACGAGGGGGAGCAGCTGGTCTACCGGGTCCTCGTGCCCGCGGACACCGAGCGCAACGTGCTCTCCTCGGTGCTCAACCACCTGAGCCTGTTCGAGATGCGCGAGGCGATGGAGGCGCTCCGACCGGTCGACCGGACCGAGGCCCGGTCCGACGCGGAGCTGGCGCTCGCGACCTCGCTCGAGGCGCTCGGGGGAGCCGGCGTGGAAGCCACCGGCACGATCACCGAGGACGACCCGCTGCCCACCCTCTCCTCCGAGGTCGAGCGGCTCTCGGCACGCGAGGTCATCATCGTCACCGAGCCGCACGCCGTCGAGGACACCTTCCACAGGGACTGGGCCAGCAAGGCCCGAGAGCTGCTCGGGGTCCCCGTCCTGCACATGTATGCCGGGGACTGGCGCCTCGGCTGATCCGGTCCCCGGATCGGGCCGGTGGGTGATTTGGTCGCATGTCGCGCACACGGTATCTTTGAGAACTGTGTCTGGGTCCACCCGGACACCTGAGCCTGTTCGGGGGCACGACGCCTCCGGAGCCTGCTCACCTCTCGCCGGGCAATCCATCTCGATCGTGTTCTCCGCAGTGCGGGCCGATCGTGGCGGGGAGTGCAGGGGAGAGCGCCTCTGACGACGCACCCGCATGCGGGTTCGTCCGGGGTAGACCAAGGAGCTCGAGCAGCAGCTGCTGTGAGAGCAAGACCAATGCGACGTACGGAGAACAGCTTGCCTACGATCAACCAGCTGGTCCGCAAGGGCCGCCAGGACAAGGTCGCCAAGACCAAGACCCCGGCGCTCAAGGGCTCGCCCCAGCGGCGTGGAGTGTGCACCCGCGTCTACACCACCACCCCCAAGAAGCCGAACTCGGCGCTTCGCAAGGTGGCGCGCGTCAAGCTGACCTCGGGGATCGAGGTCACGGCATACATTCCCGGTGTCGGCCACAACCTGCAGGAGCACTCCATCGTGCTCGTGCGCGGCGGTCGGGTGAAGGACCTCCCGGGGGTGCGCTACAAGATCGTACGCGGCTCGCTCGACGCCCAGGGCGTCAAGGGTCGCAAGCAGGCCCGCTCGCGTTACGGCGCCAAGAAGGAGAAGAAGTAATGCCTCGTAAGGGCCCCGCCCCGAAGCGGCCGCTGGTCGTCGACCCGGTGCACAACTCGCCGTTGGTCACCCAGCTCGTCAACAAGATCCTCCTCGACGGCAAGAAGTCGATTGCCGAGACGATCGTCTACGGCGCCCTCGAGGGTGCCAAGCAGAAGACCGGCACCGACCCCGTCGTCACGCTCAAGCGCGCGCTGGACAACATCAAGCCGGCCCTGGAGGTCAAGAGCCGTCGCGTCGGTGGCGCGACCTACCAGGTCCCGATCGAGGTCAAGCCCGGCCGCAGCACGACGCTCGCGCTGCGTTGGCTCGTCGGCTACTCGCGCCAGCGTCGCGAGAAGACGATGACCGAGCGGCTGATGAACGAGATCCTCGACGCCTCCAACGGTCTCGGCGCCGCCGTCAAGCGCCGCGAGGACACCCACAAGATGGCCGAGTCCAACAAGGCCTTCGCGCACTACCGCTGGTGACCGCACGGTATGCCGGGTGCGCGAGGCGCGCACCCGGCATACCCGGCCCGAGAGCCCCGGCCCGCACCCTCCGGCAGCACCGCAGCAGAGCACCGCATCCCGACCAGACTGAGATGAGACAGCACCCGTGGCACTCGACGTCCTGACGGACCTGACCAAGGTCCGCAACATCGGCATCATGGCGCACATCGACGCCGGCAAGACGACGACGACTGAGCGCATCCTCTTCTACACCGGCATCACCTACAAGATCGGTGAGGTCCACGACGGCGCCGCGACGATGGACTGGATGGAGCAGGAGCAGGAGCGCGGCATCACGATCACCTCCGCCGCGACGACGACCTTCTGGGACAACCACCAGATCAACATCATCGACACCCCCGGCCACGTCGACTTCACCGTCGAGGTCGAGCGGTCGCTGCGCGTGCTCGACGGCGCGGTCGCCGTGTTCGACGGCAAGGAAGGCGTCGAGCCGCAGTCCGAGACCGTCTGGCGCCAGGCCGACAAATACGGCGTGCCGCGCATCTGCTTCGTCAACAAGATGGACAAGCTTGGTGCGGACTTCTACTTCACGGTGCAGACGATCATCGACCGGCTCGGCGCGACCCCGGTGGTGCTGCAGCTGCCGATCGGCTCCGAGAGCGAGTTCTCCGGTGTCGTCGACCTGATCGAGATGCGCGCCCTCACGTGGCGCGGCGAGGTCAAGATGGGCGCCGACTACGAGATCGAGGAGATCCCGGCCGGCCTGCTCGAGAAGGCGAAGCAATACCGCCACGAGCTCGTCGAACGGGTCGCCGAGTCCGACGACACCCTGATGGAGAAGTACCTCGAGGGTGAGGACCTCACCGTCGCCGAGCTCAAGGCCGGCATTCGCAAGCTCACCATCGCGGGCCAGATCAACCCCATCCTGTGTGGCACCGCGTTCAAGAACAAGGGCGTCCAGCCGATGCTCGACGCGGTCATCGACTTCCTCCCGTCGCCCCTCGACGTCCCGCCGATGATCGGCCACAAGCCGGGCGACGAGAGCGTCGAGATCATCCGCAAGCCGGACGTCAAGGAGCCTTTCTCGGCCCTCGCGTTCAAGGTCGCGTCGCACCCGTTCTTCGGCAAGCTGACCTACGTGCGGGTCTACTCCGGCGAGGTGCCGACGGGCGCCCAGCTGGTCAACTCGACCAAGGGCAAGAAGGAGCGGGTCGGGAAGTTCTTCCAGATGCACTCCAACAAGGAGAACCCGGTCGACAAGGCGTCGGCGGGCCACATCTACGCGTTCACCGGGCTCAAGGACACGACGACCGGCGACACGCTGTGCGACCCGGGCAACCAGGTGGTCCTGGAGTCGATGACCTTCCCCGACCCGGTCATCTCGGTCGCGATCGAGCCCAAGACCAAGGGCGACCAGGAAAAGCTCGGCATGGCGATCCAGAAGCTGGCGGAGGAGGACCCGACCTTCCAGGTCCAGCAGGACGACGAGACCGGCCAGACCATCATCAAGGGGATGGGCGAGCTGCACCTCGACATCCTCGTCGAACGGATGCGTCGCGAGTTCCACGTCGAGGCCAACGTGGGCAAGCCGCAGGTGGCCTACCGCGAGACGATCCGCCGCGCCGTCGTCAAGCTCGACTACGTCCACAAGAAGCAGACGGGTGGCTCGGGTCAGTACGCGAAGGTCCAGGTCACCATCGAGCCGCTGGACACCCACGAGGGCGAGCTCTACGAGTTCGACAACAAGGTCACCGGTGGTCGCATCCCCCGGGAGTACATTCCCTCGGTCGACCAGGGCATCCAGGACGCCATGCAGTACGGCGTGCTCGCGGGCTATCCGCTCGTCGGGATCAAGGCCACCCTGCTCGACGGCGCCTACCACGACGTCGACTCCTCCGAGATGGCGTTCAAGATCGCCGGCTCCATGGTGCTCAAGGAGGCCGTCCGCCAGGCGGACCCCGTGCTGCTGGAGCCGATGATGGCCGTCGAGGTGCGCACCCCCGAGCTCTACATGGGCGACGTCATCGGTGACATCAACTCCCGCCGTGGCCAGATCCAGGCCATGGAGGACATCAGCGGTGCCAAGGTCGTCAAGGGCCTCGTCCCGCTGTCGGAGATGTTCGGGTACGTGGGCGACCTGCGGTCCAAGACCCAGGGTCGCGCGAACTACTCGATGCAGTTCGACTCCTACGCCGAGGTCCCCAGGGCCGTGGCCGAGGAGATCATCAAGAAGCAACGTGGAGAGTGACGGGCTCGTAGTCCCGTAGGCTGTCTCTTCGGATTCACCAGCACAACCCAACAAGCAGCGCCACGTCCTGCCCTGGTCGTAACGGCGTAACACCAGCAAGTCCTGAGGAGGACCACAGTGGCGAAGGCAAAGTTCGAGCGGACTAAGCCGCACGTCAACATCGGCACCATCGGTCACATCGACCACGGTAAGACGACGCTGACGGCAGCAATTTCCAAGGTCCTGCACGACAAGTACCCCACGCTGAACCCCCAGTTCGCGTTCGATGACATCGACAAGGCGCCGGAGGAGAAGCAGCGCGGGATCACGATCACCATCGCGCACATCGAGTACCAGACGGAGTCGCGTCACTACGCGCACGTCGACTGCCCGGGGCACGCCGACTACATCAAGAACATGATCACCGGTGCGGCTCAGATGGACGGGGCGATTCTTGTCGTCGCGGCCACCGACGGCCCGATGCCGCAGACGAAGGAGCACGTCCTCCTGGCCCGCCAGGTCGGCGTCCCCTACATCGTCGTGGCGCTCAACAAGGTCGACATGGTCGATGACGAGGAGATCCTCGAGCTGGTGGAGATGGAGGTGCGTGAGCTGCTCTCGTCCTACGAGTTCCCCGGCGACGACCTCCCGGTCGTCAAGGTCTCGGCCCTGAAGGCGCTCGAGGGCGACGAGGAGTGGGGCAAGTCGGTCCTCGAGCTGATGGACACCGTCGACAGCTACATCCCCGAGCCCGTGCGCGACATGGACAAGCCGTTCATGATGCCGGTCGAGGACGTCTTCACGATCACGGGTCGTGGCACGGTCGTCACCGGGCGCATCGAGCGCGGTGTCCTGAAGGTCAACCAGGAGATCGAGATCGTCGGCATCCACACCGGTCCGCCGGCGAAGACCACGGTCACGGGCATCGAGATGTTCCGCAAGCTCCTCGACGAGGGTCGCGCGGGCGAGAACGTCGGCCTGCTGCTTCGTGGCACCAAGCGCGAGGACGTCGAGCGCGGGCAGGTCATCTGCAAGCCGGGCTCGATCACCCCGCACACCGACTTCGAGGCCAACGTCTACATCCTGTCGAAGGACGAGGGTGGTCGTCACACGCCGTTCTACGACAACTACCGCCCCCAGTTCTACTTCCGCACGACGGACGTGACCGGTGTCGTCAAGCTCCCCGAGGGCACCGAGATGGTCATGCCCGGCGACAACACGGAGATGACGGTCGAGCTCATCCAGTCCATCGCGATGGAAGAGGGCCTGAAGTTCAACATCCGCGAGGGTGGCCGCACCGTCGGCGCCGGTCGCGTCACCAAGATCATCAAGTGATCTGAGGCTGCGGCTGCAGCCATCGCTCCACCGCCGGTGGGGCTCGGACTTCGGTCCGGGCCCCATCGGCGTCCTACGTTGAGGCCATCGACGCCCAGGCTGACCCCAGGCTCGGGGTTGACGCTGCGTCGAGGCTCTTGACGCGGTCTGCAGGGGGCGTCAACCCCGTTGACGCAGCGTCAACCGGCTCCACGAGACGTCAACCGTAGGACTCACGTCGTCCTACAGTGGCGGGCATGGCTCATCCCTTCGACACCGACACCGAGGCCGCCGGCCTGATCGCCTTCATCGACGCGTCGCCGTCGCCGTTCCACGCGGTGGCGCGGGCGGGCGCGATGCTCGAGGATGCCGGGTTCGCCGAGCTCAGCGAGGTCGACGCCTTCCCCACCGAGGCGGGTCGGCACTACCTGGTGCGCGGCGGATCGCTCGTGGCCTGGAGCACCGAGGGGGCCGATGGCGCCTCCGGTGGCGCCGGGCCCGCGTCACCGTTCCGCGTCGTCGGGGCCCACACCGACAGCCCCAACCTGAGGATCAAGCCGAAGCCTGACGTGACCCGGGCCGGCTGGCAGCTGCTCGGGGTCGAGGTCTACGGCGGGCCGCTGCTCAACTCGTGGCTCGATCGCGACCTCGGCCTCTCTGGGCGGGTCGCCGTCCGGGAGGCGTCGGGGGTCGCCACCCGGCTGCTCACCGTCGACGAGCCGGTCCTGCGCGTCGCCCAGCTCGCGATCCACCTCGACCGGGAGCAGAACCGGGGCCTGGCCCTCAACCCGCAACAGCACCTCGCCCCGCTATGGGGCCAGGGCGAGCTTCCCGGCGACTTCCCCGCCTACCTCGGCGACCAGGTCGGGGTCGACGCCAACGACGTCCTCGGCTGGGAGGTCATGACCCACGACGTGCAGCCCTCCCGGCGGATCGGCCGTGGTGGAGACCTCATCGCGGCCCCGCGCCTGGACAACCTCGCGACGACCTACGCCGGGGTCCGCGCCCTGCTCGACGCCCTCGAGCGGGAGCCCGCGCACGTGCTGGTCCTCGTCCTCTTCGACCACGAGGAGGTCGGTAGCCTCTCCGAGCGCGGCGCCATGTCCACCCTCCTGCCCGCCGTCCTCGAGCGGGTCGTCCTCGCCCGGGGCGGCACCCGCGAGCACCACCTGCGCGCCCTCGCAGGGACGGTCATTGCCTCGGGTGACATGGCGCACGCCACGCACCCCAACTACGCCGACCGACACGAGTCGCAGCACCAGGTCGCCCTCAACGCCGGCCCGGTGCTCAAGGTCAACGCCCAACTGCGCTACGCCACGGACAGCGTCGGGGCCGCGACGTTCCTCCTGGCCTGCGAGCAGGCCGACGTCCCGGTGCAGCTCTTCGTGACCCGCACCGACCTGCCGTGTGGCAGCACCGTCGGCCCGACGACGTCGGCTCTCACCGGCGCGACGACGGTCGACGTCGGCGCACCGATGCTCTCGATGCACAGCGCCCGCGAGCTGTGCGGCGCTCAGGACCCTGCCATGTATGCCGGCGCGCTGGGAGCGTTCCTGGCGCCCGTCTGACCTGCACCTTGCGTCAGTGGTAACCCGGTGCCGCAGCAACGGTGGGCCACCCGGGAGTGGGGTGAGCCGGGCTCGAGGTGCGATCAGCGGACGATGAGGCGCTTGTCGTCGGTGGCCGCTCCGGGACCCTCGGCGCCGCCCGAGGCGTCATCGCCGGAGAGCTTCACCGTGTAGGAGCCGGGCTTCAGCGTGACCGTGAAGGTGAGCTCGCCGAACGCCCCGCCGCCGCTGCCCGTCGCGAAACCCTTGGCCACCACTGCTCCGACGGCGGTGCGGATCTCCCAGGGGAAGTTGGCTTCGAACGACGTGCCGTACCCCCTGAAGACCACCTGGCCGGCCGGCACCGTGGCGCCCTCCTGTGGGGTCGTCACCCAGGTGTGGGCCTGTACGGCGGACATCTCGGCGCGCATCATCGGGTCGCCGAGGTGGACCGCTCCCCACGCGTCGAACGGCTTCCCGTCCACGGTGATCGTCACGGTGCGGGCGGGGTGCCCGGCGTCCTGAGCCGCGGCGGTCGCGGTGTAGACGAGCTGCTGCACGGCGCGTTCGGCCAGCGCGCTGCCGACCTGGGTGTTGGCGAAGGCGTCCGCCGACAGGTCGACGGTGATGGCGTCGCCGGTCTGCCGCGCAGTCACACGCGAGGCGGCACGCCAGGGGGTCAGGTAGTCGGGGTCGAGAGGCTTCACCCGTGTCGCGGCGGCAACGGCGGAGGCCACGGGGGTGCCCACGTCGGCCACAGTGCGGAACTCGCGGTACAACGCGAACGAACGCCGCGACTCGCCGATCCAGTACACCGGCACAACCACGCTGCTCGCGGGACCCGTGACCGACGTGGTGACGGGGGTAGGCGTGGTGACGGGGGTGGGGGTGGTGACGGGGGTGGGGGTGGTGACCGGGGTCGGGGTCGTCGTGGACGCCGAGGCCGCCCGCGTGGAGGACGGCAGCCCGGCGGCCGCTCCGGGGGAGGTGGCCGCACCTGCGCAGGCCGACATCGACGCGGCGACGGCGAGCGTCATGACACCGAGTGTGAGCGACCGACGTGTCGGCCCGTCCGCTGGTCCCATCGGATCCTCCTGAGTTTGGTGGACGGCTCCCGAGTCGGGGCTGTCACACAGGAGACGTCTCAGTCGGCCGCGAGGTTGACCTGGGGGAGGGGTCACCGAGGTTCGTGGTCAGCAGGAGGAAGGGCCCACATCCACGGCGTTGCCGAGTGCAGGGTGGCTAAGAGCGCGCGGCGGACTGCGTTGGCGTGCGGCACGCTCGTGGACTCACCGTTGACCAGGAGCGGCTGGTCGAGCAGGACGTGGAGGGCGCGCAGGGTGTGCGGCGTGTTGCTCACCCTCGGCGGCAGCGGCCCGGGTGTCGCCGACTCCAGCACCGCCCGCACCGGCGTCATCCATGCCGTGGCGTCAGCTGCCGAGAGCCTGGAGCTGGTCAGGACGCAGGCCATCGCGTAGGCGACCCGGTCATCCTCCTGGTCCCGCAGGACGTAGGCCGTGTCAGCGATCAGTCGGGCGGCGAGGGTCGCGAGCAGGGGGGCGGGGGCGACCTCGGGGTGGCGCACACAGGCCCGGAAGAAGTCGGCGCCGTGGGCGACAGCATGCAGCCAGCCAGTCTGCTCGTCGTGCCCGCGCAGGTCCTGCTCGGAGAGATACCACCGAGTCACCCCCTCGACCCACCGGGCGTCGGTGTCGCCCGTCTCGGTGAGGATGGAGCAGGACCAGCGGTGCGAAGGTGCGGGCCTGGATCTCGGGGTGCTCGAGACGCCTGACCATCGCGGTCCCCAGCCGGCGGCGTTGGGCTGCGGTGAGCTCGCCCTCGACGATCGCGGCCCCCAGGTTTGACAGGGCTCGCTCGTCCCGGATCCGAGGGTCCGCGGAGGCAAGCTCGACGACGAGCCGATCGAGGTGCACCTCGCTGATCACGTGGGGAAGATGCTCCGTAGGGAGGTAGGCAGGCAAGCGCGCCGAGCCGGGCCGCTCGGCCGCCCCACGACCTTATGCTGCGACGGTGACCGCGATCCGCTGGACGCAGCTCTTCCTCGACCGCCCGCGCCAGCAGGTCGACGCGGCCGCGGCCTTCTGGGCAAGCGTCACGGACAGTGACCTGTCGCCATGGCGCGACGCGCACACCTTCGCGACGTTCGAGCCAAGAGCGGGTGCCTCCTACCTGCGCGTCCATGCCGTCGTTGACGGCGGCGGCGGGGCCCACCTCGACCTCGAGGTCGACGACCTCCGGGCCGGGACCGAGCGAGCCGTGGGCCTGGGCGCACGCGTCGTCGGGCAGGACGTCGTCGAGCAGGACGACGGCCTCGTCGTTCTGCGGTCGCCGGCGGGGCTGGGCTTCTGCCTCGTCCCGCACCGCGGCGCCTCGGAGCGGCCGCCCCCGGTCGGGCACCCGACGACCCGCGTCGACCAGGTCTGCCTCGACCTGCCCGCCGCGGTCCATGACCTCGAGGCGGCGTTCTGGACGCGCCTGACGGGATGGGAGCGCCATCGCGGTCGGCTGCCCGAGTTCGAGCTGCTCGCCCCGCCTGCCGGTATGCCGGTCCGCCTCCTCCTCCAGCGGCTCACCGGCGGAGACAGGGCAGGGGCGCACGTGGACCTCGCCACGACGGACCGGGTGGCGACGCGGGCCCAGCACGCGGCCCTGGGCGCCCGTGAGCTGGCCGTTCACGAGCACTGGAGCGTCATGCGTGACCCCGCTGGCGGGGTCTACTGCCTGACCGACCGTGACCCGTTGACGGGGAGCCTCCCACCCGCGGCGGCGAGCCTCCCACCCGCGTGACCGTCCGGCATACGCTGAGCTGGTGGCCTGAACGTGGCCCCGAGCGAGGCCCGCGGCGCGCTGCCTGAGCACGAATCCGGACCGGGCCGCCACCGATTTGATAGTGCCGTGTCGCCTCTGGCACACTAGACCGGTTGCCTGACGCGCGGGAAGGACTCATGTCCGTTCCGCCGCCTCCATGAAGACAGTGCCGGGACCCGGCGGTGGCCATGGGGAAGCGCAGGCGCCTGGGTTCTCCCGGGTCCTCGACACATCCCGTACGGCGCGGCACCTCTGGTGCACGTCGTCGGGCCGCGGAGCGGGTGCGACACACCCGACCTCGGGGGTCGGAGACCGAGAACCACCTGTACAGATGTCCGGCGAGAGAAAGACGTAACGGAGATGGCGGGACAGAAGATCCGCATCCGATTGAAGTCGTATGACCACGAGGTCATCGACAACTCGGCGCGCAAGATTGTCGACACGGTCACCCGTGCCGGAGCGACGGTCGTCGGCCCGGTGCCGCTGCCGACGGAGAAGAACGTCTTCGTCGTCATCCGGTCGCCGCACAAGTACAAGGACAGCCGCGAGCACTTCGAGATGCGCACCCACAAGCGCCTCATCGACATCATCGACCCGACGCCCAAGGCCGTCGACTCGTTGATGCGTCTCGACCTGCCGGCGGACGTCAACATCGAGATCAAGCTGTAGGACTACCGATGCCAAACACGACTGTCAGAAACGTCAAGGGTGTGCTGGGCGAGAAGCTCGGCATGACCCAGGTCTGGGACGCCGTCGGCCGCCTGGTCCCGGTCACCGTCATCAAGGCCGGTCCGTGCGTCGTCACGCAGGTTCGCGACGACGCCACCGACGGCTACGGCGCGGTCCAGATCGCCTACGGCGACATCGACCCCCGCAAGGTGAACAAGCCGATGAAGGGCCATTTCGAGAAGGCCGGCGTCACGCCGCGTCGTCACCTCGTCGAGCTGCGCACCGGCGACTTCGCGGACTACGCCCTCGGTCAGGAGATCACCGCGGAGACGTTCGAGGCCGGCCAGAAGGTGGACGCCACGGGCACCACCAAGGGCAAGGGCTTCGCCGGCGTCATGAAGCGGCACGGCTTCCACGGCGTCAGCTCGTCGCACGGCTCGCACAAGAACCACCGCAAGCCGGGCTCGATCGGTGCGTGTGCCACCCCGGGCCGGGTCTTCAAGGGGATGCGGATGGCCGGCCGGATGGGCGGCGAGCGCCAGACCACCCAGAACCTCACGATCCACGCCGTGGACGCCGACAAGGGCCTGCTGCTCGTCAAGGGTGCCGTCCCGGGGCCCCGGGGCAGCGTCGTCCTCGTCCGCACGGCCGCGAAGGGAGCCTGAGCACCATGGCTACCAAGACCGAGCTCACGCTGCCCGCCGACATCTTCGATGTCCAGACCAACGTGCCACTGATCCACCAGGTCGTCGTCGCGCAGCTCGCTGCCGCCCGTCAGGGCACGCACTCGACCAAGACCCGTGGAGAGGTCCGCGGCGGTGGCGCCAAGCCCTACCGCCAGAAGGGCACCGGCCGCGCCCGTCAGGGCTCGACCCGGGCCCCGCAGTTCACCGGCGGTGGCGTCGTCCACGGCCCGCAGCCGCGGGACTACTCGCAGCGGACCCCCAAGAAGATGAAGGCGGCCGCCCTGCGCGGTGCCCTCTCCGACCGGGCCCGCCACGACCGGATCCATGTCATCGACAGCATCGTCACGGGGCAGGCCCCGTCGGCGAAGCAGGCGCTGACCATCCTCAACGGACTGACCGAGCGACGGAACTTCCTCGTCGTGCTCGCTCGCGGTGACGAGGTCACCCAGAAGAGCGTGCGCAACCTGGACCACGTGCATGTGCTGGTCGCCGACCAGCTCAACACCTACGACGTGCTCTGCGCCGAGGACATCGTCTTCACGCAGGCCGCGTTCGACGCCTTCGTCGCCGGGCCGGTCAAGGGCAACGCCGCGAGCGACCGGGGCCTGGTCGCCGACTCGGCCGCTCCGCTCGAGGACGGCTCGGCTCCCGAAGGATTCGACATCAAGGGCAACCAGGACTCGATGAAGTACCACCGCCCCGACGGTCGCTGGTACGACGCGACGGTCGCCGAGGTGTGGTTCCGCACTCCTGAGGCCGCCGAGGCCGCCGGATTCGTCGAGGCCGGTTCCGCGTCCTCCACCGAGGCCGATGTCCCGGCCGACAACGCAGTTGGGGAGGACGAGAAGTGAGCAACATCCACATCAAGGACCCGCGCGACATCCTGATCGCCCCGGTCGTCTCGGAGAAGTCCTACGGGCTGCTCGACGAGGGCAAGTACACCTTCCTCGTGGACCCGCGGGCCAACAAGACCGAGATCAAGATCGCCATCGAGCAGGTCTTCAAGGTCAAGGTCGACAAAGTTCACACACTGAACCGCCAGGGAAAGACGCGTCGCACCCGCTTCGGGCTCGGCAAGCGCAAGAACACCAAGCGCGCGATCGTCTCCCTCAGAGAAGGGTCCATCGACATCTTCGGCGCGAGCGCCTGAGCCCTAGACGAACGAGGACTGAGGGAAACACATCATGGGTATCCGCAAGTACAAGCCGACCACCCCGGGCCGTCGTGGCTCGTCGGTCGCCGACTTCGTCGAGGTCACACGCACCACGCCGGAGAAGTCACTGGTCCGTCCGCTCACCAAGAGCGGTGGACGCAACAACGCCGGCCGCATCACGACCCGCCACATCGGTGGCGGTCACAAGCGTGCGTATCGCGTCATCGACTTCCGTCGCCACGACAAGGACGGCGTGCCGGCAAAGGTCGCGCACATCGAGTACGACCCCAACCGCACCGCCCGCATCGCGCTGCTGCACTACGCCGACGGCGAGAAGCGCTACATCCTGGCGCCGAACCGGCTCAGGCAGGGCGACCGCATCGAGAACGGACCCGGCGCAGACATCAAGCCGGGCAACAGCCTCCCGCTGCGCAACATCCCGGTCGGCACGACGGTGCATGCCATCGAGCTCAAGCCCGGCGGCGGCGCGAAGATCGCCCGCTCGGCCGGCTCCAAGGTGCAGCTCGTCGCGAAGGACGGTCCCTACGCCCAGCTGCGGATGCCGTCCGGCGAGATCCGCAACACCGACCTGCGCTGCCGCGCGACGATCGGTGAGGTCGGCAACGCCGAGCAGAGCAACATCAACTGGGGCAAGGCCGGCCGCATGCGCTGGAAGGGCAAGCGCCCGACGGTGCGTGGTGTCGCGATGAACCCGGTCGACCACCCGCACGGTGGTGGCGAGGGAAAGACCTCCGGTGGACGCCACCCGGTCAGCCCGTGGGGCCAGGCCGAGGGCCGCACCCGGCATCCAAACAAGGACAGCGACAAGCTCATTGTCCGTCGTCGTCGCAAGAAGCGCTGATAGGAGCCCTGGGAAATGCCTCGTAGCTTGAAGAAGGGCCCATTCGTCGACGACCACCTTCAGAAGAAGGTGGATGTCCAGAATGAAGCCGGCACCAAGATCGTCATCAAGACCTGGTCCCGCCGCTCGATGATCGTGCCCGACATGCTCGGACACACGATCGCCGTGCACGACGGCCGCAAGCACGTCCCGGTGTTCGTGACCGAGTCCATGGTTGGCCACAAGCTCGGTGAGTTTGCGGCGACCCGGACGTTCAAGGGTCACGTCAAAGACGACAAGAAGGCCCGTCGCCGTTGAGCGGCGGTCTGTTACCACGGGTTAATCACACCCACCTGATCTAACTTCGAACGAAAGCAAGGGACAGCGATGGAAGCCAAGGCGCAGGCGCGGCACGTCCGTGT
>NZ_JBKJPP010000154.1:0-3686 GCF_046595215.1 Lapillicoccus sp.
GTGGCCAACGGACTCGCGGCCGGACAGTACTTCGCCCCGACCTTCGAGTTCATCTTCCCCGAGAACGTCAAGCCCGGCGACCTGCTCATCCCCTTCGACTTCTGGCACCTGCCCTTCCTGCGCTTCGGCGAGGGCGCGACCACCGCGTCGCCCATCGGGCCGGGCGTCGGACCACTCGAGCCGACTCCGTGGAGCGGAGTGCCGGTCACTGTCCCGGGTGCGCCGACGATCGGTGTGGCCACAGCCGGCAACGCCACCGCGAGTGTCGCCTGGACTCCACCGGCGTCCGACGGGGGCGCTGCGATCACCGGATACGTCGTCACGGCGCTGGACAGTGCGGGCAACCCGGCCGGAACAGTGACGGTGGCCGGCAACATCACCAGTGCGACGGTCACCGGCCTGACCAACGGTCAGACCTACCGTTTGAAGGTTGCGGCCAGCAACCTGCTGGGGGTCGGTGCCTTCTCGGCCCTGTCCAACGCGGTCACCCCCGCAGCCACGACTCCGGCTGCTCCGGCTGCTCCGACCGCTGTGGCCGGGAACGCGTCGGTCACGCTCAGCTGGGCCCCGCCGCCCTCCGACGGCGGCTCCGCGGTCACCGGTTACGAGGTGCTGGTGAGCACCGGCACGACCGTGGTCTCGACCATCACCGCCATCCCTGCCGCCGACACCAGCCGGGTCATCACCGGCCTGGCCGACGCAACGGCGTACACCTTCCAGGTCCGGGCCGTCAACGCCGTCGGCGCCGGCGCCCTTTCCCCGCCGTCCAATCAGGTCACCGTCAGATCGCTGGTCGGCTTCACCGGGATGACCCCCACACGGATCCTGGACACCCGCACCGGCCTCGGCCTCGGCGCCCTCGGCACTGTGGGCACCCCCGCAGCCCTCGGCGTCGGCGCCGCGACGACCTTGACCGTGCTCGGCGTCCCTGTCGGAGCGACCGCCGTCGCCCTCAACGTCACCGTCACCAACCCCACCGCCAGCAGCTTCCTGACCGTCTACCCCGGCGGCACGGCCCGACCGACCGCGTCCAACCTCAACTACACGCCGGGCCAGACCGTCCCCAACATGGTCCTGGTCCCCCTCGGCCCCGGCAACACCATCACCATTTACAACGAGGCCGGCACCGTCGACGTCATCGCCGACCTCGTCGGCTCCTACGCCCCTGGCGCCGGCGCAGCATTCGCCGCAACCTCTCCCACCCGGGTCCTGGACACCCGCACCGGGCTCGGCGCACCCACCGCCCTCGGCGCCGGGGCCACGATGACCCTGACCGTGCCCGGCCTGCCTGTCGGAGCGACCGCCGTCGCCCTCAACGTCACCGTCACCAACCCCACCGCGGCCAGCTGGCTGACCGTCTACCCCGGCGGCACGGCCCTGCCCACCACCTCCAACCTCAACTTCACGCCCGGTCAGACTGTCCCCAATATGGTCATCGTCCCCCTCGGCCCCGGCAACACCGTCACCATCTACAACCAGGCCGGCACCGTCGACGTCATCGCCGACCTCGTCGGCTCCTACGCCCCCACCGGCGCCGGTTTCACCGGCACCAGCCCCACCCGGGTCCTGGACACTCGCACCGGCCTCGGCCAAACCCCCGCCACCCCCGCCACCCTCGGCGCCGGCACCACCATGACCCTGACCGTGCCCGGCCTGCCCGCCGGGACCACCGCCGTCGCCCTGAACGTCACCGTCACCAACCCCACCGCCTTCAGCTGGCTGACCGTCTACCCCGGCGGCGCGCCGCTCCGACCGACCGCGTCCAACCTCAACTACGCGCCCGGCCAGACCGTCCCGAACCTGGTCTTGGTCCCCGTCGGCCCCGGCAACACCGTCACCTTCTACAACAACGCAGGCGCCGTCGACGTCATCGCGGACCTTGTGGGCTACTTCAACTGAATGGACTCGACGACAACGGCTGCATCAAGGATGGACATGAGGGACTCCCGGCCATCGCGGACCAGCCCTCGGCGTCGAGGAACACTTTGAGGGATCGGCTTCGAGTTCGCTGAGGTGCGGGTCACGGTCTTTGTTGGGAACGGTCCGGGTCTCGTGCAGGTAAGGCACGTGGAGGACTGCAGGTTTGTTGATCATCTGGAAGACCTCCTCCTGCGTCATCCTTCGGAGACAACGGAACGGCTCAGGCTATCCACATTGCTCACGGGCCTCCAACGCGCCGAGGATCTGGCACTGAGTCGGCCCCAGCAATGGTCTCCCCAGAGGAGGCGAGCCGACTGCCCTCGTGGGCCAGGGTTGGGTTGGTGGCGACCGCCGGTGCCCCGCAGGGTGGCCTCCGACCGGATGTCGACCCGGACGGCGGTCCGGGCGCTGTCGAACAGGGCGCCGAGGTCGACCAACTGCTCCTCGACGTCCCCGTCCCAGGTGGCGTCGCCGACGTTGACCTCGGTCATCGCCCAGCCCGGGACGTCGGCCTGGCCCCACCAGAACGCCGGGCAGATCTCGTCCTTCCCCATCATCAGCAGCGTTGCCTCCTCCCGCTGCTCGTCCGGGATGTCCACGAAGACACGGAACACGTTGGTGTGAGGTGGTCGCGGTGGAACGCGCACACCGGCCAGCGCCTCCAGCCCGGCTGCGAGCTCGCGGGCCCGCCCGACGTAGGCCTCGCCAGCCCATCCCGCGCCGAGACGGCATACGGAAGCCTGGTGAAGAGCGTGCCACCATGACGGGTGCGCCAGCGACGAGCCTGCTCAATGAGGTCGGCACGGCCGGCCGCTGCTGCGCCCGCCATCGCACCGAGACCCTCGTAGAACGAGACGGAGACCGAGTCGGCGAGCGCTGCGATCTCGGCCAACGGCCGGTCAGAGAACGGCTGGCCTCCCAGAGGCATGCCCAGTCGAGATACACCGGCACGCCACGTTCGTGGCACCTGATGGTCAGGGCCAGCCACCAGCTCGTCCCAGGTGGGCAACACGAAGCCCGCCTCTCGCAGGGGGAGCTCGATGCTCACCGCGGCCAGAGGCCCGGCCAAGGCGCCGAGGTCCGCCGCGGTGGCCGGTCAAGGATCGTGGGTCAGGCGCTGCACCCGCAGATGGGGCAGCTCTGACAAGGCATCGAGCTCGTGCAGGACGAAGTGCGAGAGCCCGTGCACGGCAACGGCGTCGGTGACGGATCGCTCGCCCCAGGACCGCAGCACGGGCCTGCTTCGCCATCGCACCGCTGGGCATGAACACCGCCGCCTCCTTTCCGAGCCGATCGGGCACCGCCCGCTCCAGCGCCTCGACGTCACCCCCACCGCCATACCGGTTGGGTGAGGCTCGGACGCCGCCGACACGAGCTCGTGGAGCCAGGCCACCGGCGTGATGTCACCGTGCCCGAGGAGCCACCGCGTGCACCCGCGGCGCGCGCCTGCCCGGCTCGACATCGGCTGCCTTGGTCGGTCTTCCCCCCACCATACGGACGGCTGGCGACCGTTTCCCGGCGTAGTTCCGGTGCCCTCAAGCTTCGGCCCCCGCCCGAGCGGGAGCGCGACCGACTCAGATCGTTGTCACCGCGACAACCAGGTTGGTCTCCGTGGCGCTGTGGTCCCGGTTCTCGGCCACGACGGTGACCTGCAGGTGGCCCATGTCCAGGACGGAGTCGGTGACCGGGGTGAAACCCGCAGCCGTGTAGAGGGCGACCGTGGCCCGTCGCACCTCGTCGGCCGGGCCGCTCGAGACGAGGCTCAC
>NZ_JBKJPP010000190.1:0-11366 GCF_046595215.1 Lapillicoccus sp.
CGTGCCGGGTCGAGGACCGGGCCGGCTCCACCGCCGACGGTGGCTCAGCCGCGGACGGCCCGCAGGAGCGCGTCGACCTTGGTCGTCTGCTCCCACGTGAAGGGGTTGTCGTAGCCGTCGATGGCGGTCCGGCCGAAGTGGCCGTAGGCCGCCGTGGGCTTGTAGATCGGGCGGAGCAGGTCGAGCTGCTCGACGATGGCGCCGGGGCGCAGGTCGAAGACCGACGTGATGGCGGCCTGGATCTTGTCGACCGGGGCGGTCTCGGTGCCGAAGGTCTCGACGTAGAGACCCACCGGCTTCGAGGCACCGATGGCGTAGGCCACCTGCAGCTCGCAGCGGGTGGCGAGGCCGGCCGCGACGACGTTCTTGGCGACCCAGCGCATGGCGTAGGCGGCGGAACGGTCGACCTTGCTCGGGTCCTTGCCCGAGAAGGCACCGCCGCCGTGGCGGGCCATGCCGCCGTAGGTGTCGACGATGATCTTGCGCCCGGTCAGGCCGGCGTCGCCCATCGGACCGCCGATCTCGAAGCGCCCGGTCGGGTTGATCAGGGTGCGGTAGTCCGAGATGTCGAGCTCGGAGCCGCCCTCCTGGAGCTCCTCGAGGACCGGCTTGATGACGTGCTCGAGGATGTCGGGCTGGAGCAGCCCCTCCAGCGAGATGTCCGCGGCGTGCTGCGTCGACAGGACGACGGTGTCGAGCTTGACCGCCTTGTCGCCGTCGTAGGCGATGGTGACCTGGGTCTTGCCGTCGGGGCGCAGGTAGGCCACATCGTCGCTCTTGCGGACGGCCGAGAGCCGTTCGGCGAGGCGGTGCGCGAGGTAGATCGGCAGAGGCATCAGCTCGGCCGTGTCGCCGCACGCGTAGCCGAACATCAGGCCCTGGTCGCCGGCGCCCTGCTTGTCGAGCGGGTCGACGCCTCCGGTGCGGTTCTCGTAGGCCGTGTCGACGCCCTGCGCGATGTCGGGCGACTGCTGGCCGATGGAGACCTCGACGCCGCAGGAAGCGCCGTCGAAGCCCTTGGTCGAGGAGTCGTAACCGATGCCCAGGACGGTGTCGCGCACGATCTTGGGGATCTCGACGTAGGCCTCCGTCGTCACCTCACCGGCGACGTGGACGAGACCGGTCGTCACCATCGTCTCCACGGCGACCCGGCTGCCGGGATCCTGCTCGAGCATGGCGTCGAGGATCGCGTCGCTGATCTGGTCACAGATCTTGTCGGGGTGACCCTCGGTGACGGACTCGGACGTGAACAGGCGTGCGGACAACTTCTTCTCCTGAGATCGGCAGGCCAGCAGCTGCTGGCTGGTCGGGCGGCAGCGACCGCCCGAGAGTCTAGTAGTGCTCAGAGGATGGCTCGTATGCCGTCCCACACCGCGGTCGCGATGTCCTCCTTTGGTGCGGGCCCGGCGTCCCGGTCCCGGGGCGCGCCGGGCAGTCCCGGCCGGAAGAGCAGGTGGACCGTGTTGGTCTCGAGCCCGAAGGTGATCCCGTCCCCTACCTCGTTGGCCACGAGCAGGTCGCACCCCTTGCGGGCGAGCTTGTCCCTGGCGTGGTCGAGGACCGATCCGGAGGCGTCCCCCGTCTCGGCCGCGAAGCCGACGATGACCGGCAGCTTCGCGTTGCCGCGAGCCTCCACGAGCCCCGCGAGGACGTCAGGGTTGCGCACCAGCACGATCGTCGGCGCGGACTCGTCCGCCTGGTCGGGCGTGCCGGAATGGGTCTTCTTGATCTTGCTCGTCGCCAGGTCCCTGGGCCGGAAGTCGGCCACCGCGGCAGCCATGACGACGACGTCCGCGCCCTCGGCAGCGCGGGTGACCGCGTCCCGGAGCTCGAGCGCGGTGCCGACGGGGACGACGTCGACCCCGACGGGGACCGGCAGGTCGACGTTGGCGCTGACGAGGGTCACGGAGGCGCCCCCCGCAGCGGCGACGGCCGCGAGGGCATAGCCCTGCCGGCCGGATGAGCGGTTCCCGAGGTAGCGCACCGGGTCCAGGGGCTCGCGGGTCCCGCCGGCCGAGACGACGACCCGCAGACCCGCGAGGGCGTCTGCCGCCCCCGCAGCGCCCCCACCTGTTGCGGTGGGAACCGCGTCACCCCCACGTGTTGCGGTGAGAACCGCGTTCTCGCCTTCGGAAAGGGTGGCAGCGCGGTCATGGCCGCAACCAGTGGGATCGTCGGCAGCGGAAACCGGACCGGGGCCCTGGCCGAGGAGGGGCAGGCACACGGCATACAGCGCGGCGGGCTCGGGCAGGCGACCCGGACCGGTGTCGGCGCCGGTCAGCCGCCCCGAGGCCGGAGCGACGACGTGCACACCACGGGCGCGGAGCGTCGCGACGTTGGCCTGCGTGGCCGGGTGGTCCCACATCTCGGTGTGCATCGCCGGCGCGAGGACGACCGGGCAGCGGGCGGTCAGCAGCGTCGTCGTCAGCAGGTCGTCGGCCAGGCCGGCCGCGGCCCGCGCCAGCAGGTCGGCCGTGGCGGGCGCAACCACGACGAGGTCGGCCGACTGGCCGATCCGCACGTGCGGGACGTGCTCGACATCCGACCAGACGTCGGTCGACACCGGCTTCCCCGACAGCGCCGCCCACGTCGGGGCACCGACGAAGCGCAGCGCGGACGCGGTCGGCACCACGGTCACGTCGTGCCCGGCCTCGGTGAACAGCCGCAGGAGTGAGGCGGCCTTGTATGCCGCGATCCCCCCGGCGACACCGAGCACGATGCGCCGGGCCGGCGACGGGCCGCTCACGGGGTCGTTCAGCCCTCGGTCGCTTCGGACGTGAGCATGCCTTCGTTGATCTCCCGCAGGGCGATAGACAGCGGCTTCTCGTGGACCTCGGTCTCGACGAGGGGCCCGACGTAGTCGAGGAGTCCCTCCTGGAGCTGGGAGTAGTACGCGTTGATCTGGCGGGCGCGCTGGGCGGAGTAGATCACGAGGGCGTACTTGGAGTCGGCGATCTTGAGCAGGTCGTCGATCGGGGGCCTGGTGATGCCGATCGGGTTCGCCACGGTTCCGGACATGGATGCACTCGTTTCGTTGCTGGTGGTGTCTCGTTGCTAGCGGTGTCTCAGGGGCTGGATCACGGTCGCCGCGACGTCGCTGCCGGGGCACTATCAGGTGTCGCGAGGGCGCGATCTCATCAATGATACGAGTTCTTCGCTGGCCCGGCGGACATCGTCGTTGACGATGGCCACATCGAACTCCGACGCGGCCGCCAGCTCGCGGCGTGCGGTGCTGAGGCGGACCTCGCGTTCCTCGGGCGATTCGGTGCCCCGGCCGACCAGCCGGCGCACGAGCTCGTCCCACGAGGGCGGCTGCAGGAAGACGAACAGCGCCCCGGGCATCGTCTCGCGGACCTGTCGGGCGCCCTGGAGGTCGATCTCGAGGAGGGCGGGGCGCCCGGCCGCGAGCGCCCGCTCGACTGGGCCGCGCGGCGTGCCGTACTTCGCGGCGCCATGCACGACGGCGTGCTCGAGGAACGCCCCCGCCCCGACGAGCCGGTCGAACTCCGCGTCGTCGACGAAGAGGTAGTGGACACCGTCGACCTCCCCCGGGCGCGGCCTGCGCGTCGTCATGGAGACGGAGAGCAGGATCTGGGGGAAGTGCGTGCGGACGTAGGCGGCAAGGGTGCCCTTGCCGACGGCGGTGGGGCCGGCGAGGACGACGAGCCTGGCCGGGGCCCCTCCCGTGGTCGGCACTGTCGTGGGCGGCTGGCGCGTCGCGGTCACGCCTGGCCGAAGCGGGCGATGAGGGCAGCCGCCTGGTTGCTGCCGAGACCCCGGACCCGACGCGACTCCGAGATGCCCACCTCGTCCATGATCTGCTTCGCCCGCACCCTCCCGACGCCGGGCATCGACTCCAGCAGGGCGGAGACCTTCATCTTGCCGATGACGTCGTTGTCCCTGCCGGTCGTGATGACCTCGGCGAGGGAGCCCTGCGAGTACTTCAAGCGGTTCTTGACCGCCGCCCGCTCGCGACGGGCCACGGCGGCCTTCTCCAGAGCAGCCGCGCGTTGCTCCGGGGTCAGCGGGGGTAGGGCCACGGCGGAACTCCTCAGCACAGGCGGTCAACAGACAACGGTAGGAGCGAACCTACCCACCCGTTTGGGTCGTCGCAAACGGCGGGGCTCGACCGGGCGGCGCGTTGTTCACCGTCCCGTCGCCTGCTTCCAGGTCGCCGGTCGCCCGATCCGGTCATAGGGTCAATCGATGTGACCACGGTGACGAGGAACCCCGTTCGTTCAGCCCGCCGTCGGCTCGGCGCCGCGACCGCCATGGCAACCTCGTGCCTGCTCGTCGTCGGTGCCATGGTCGGCGTGCCCGCCACCGCGGGGGCCGCCGCAGTGGCGCATCGCGGCCCGCCGGCAGGTGCCCGACCCCTCGACCTCGGCCCGGTCGGGTTGACCGAGACCAGGGTGACGACCACCGTGACGCGTGGGGTGACCCTGACCAAGATCACCCGTGGCATTGACGATCCCGCGCTCATGTGGACGCTCGAGGTCCTCATCGGGCCGGCTCCGGGCAGTCCGGACCCTGATGCCCCGCCGACGGTCCTCTCCACCGCGACCGGGGCCAACGCTGCGGCGGACCGCTTGCGCAGCAAGGGCTTTGCCCCACGAGTCGAGTCCGTCCAGCAACCACGGGCCGTGGATGTGCCGAAGGGCACCCTCGGCTTTCGGGTCCGCGTCGGGCGCTGGCCGACGAAGGCCGACGTGGACCGTGCGCAGGCAGCGCTGCTCGCGGCCGGAGAGCGGGCGAACTCGGTCTTCACCGGCTGGGACGGCGACCGTTCTGCTCGAGGGCCCTGGCACGTCAACGTCGTGACCATCGACCCCAAGGCGTTCCGCGGCCGCCTCGGGGCGACGTTCGGGCCGGACCTGCTCAACCGGGAGACGACCTCGGCCCTCAGCGGGGCAGCAGGTGCCAGCGTCGGGATCAACGCTGGCTTCTTCGTCCTCGACCCGGCGTCGGGCGCACCGGGTGATCCGGCAGGCGTCGGTGTCTACAACGGCCGGCTCATCTCCGAACCCATCGCGGGCCGCCCTGCCCTCGTGCTGCACGATGACGCCAGCCACACTGCTGTCCAGCGGTTGTCGTGGAAGGGCACCGCGCACATGGGTGGCCGCTCGGTCAGCCTTGACGGCGTCGACCGCGTCCCAGGCCTCATCCGCAACTGTGGCGGGGATGCGTCCGACATTCCGACGTCGAAGCCGCTGCACGACATCACGTGTACCGACCCCGACGAGGTCGTCGAGCTGACAACGGCGTTCGGGGCGAGGACCCCGTCCGGTCCGGGGCGGGAGGTGGTCCTCGGGAGAGACCACAGGGTCAGCGCCCTTCGCGACAACAGGGGGGTCACCCTCACCCCTGGTGAGGAATCGCTCCAGGCGACCGGCGAGCGGGTCCGCGAGCTCGACGGCATACGCCTCGGTGATCGCATCGGCGTGAGCGCGGGCCTGCGGGACTCATCCGACCACCTCGTCCGCACCTCGGCAGCCGACACGATCGTCAACGGCGGACCGCAGCTCATGCGCAACGGACTCGAGGAGATCACCCAGGCCCGCGACGGCTTCGTGCACCCCGGCGACCCGAGCTTCGGCTACGGTTTCGTCGTCAAGCGCAACCCGCGCACCCTCGCGGGCGTCGACCAACAGGGGCGCACCGTCCTCGTCACCGTCGACGGGCGCAGCGTGTCGGACCTCGGCCTGTCCATCCCCGAGACCGCCGACGTGGCACGCTCCCTCGGCCTGGTCGACGCGATCAACCTCGACGGCGGCGGGTCGACGGCGATGGCTGTCGACGGTGCCCTCATCACCCATCCCTCCGACCCGACCGGCGAGCGCCCGGTCGGCGACGCCATCGTGGTCACGCCAGGTCGATGACGGTCGACAGGCTTGGCCGGACGAGGCGTTGCGTTGGCCATGAGCCGAGCGACGACCGTGCGGCGATGGGCCAGCTCATGGGTTTCGCCCGCGTCGGCAGGCAGGCGAGCGATATTCTGTCGGACCTCCGGTGGATGCTTCACGCGGTTGACGCCCATGGCCGGTATGCCGGGTTCGGCTTTGCGTCGCCGGACTTGCGCTCCGTCGAGGACCAGAGCCGCGGACACCCTGCTCGCCCAATCGAGGGTTGACTCAGGGCGCCAGGACCTCACGCAGCTGGTATGCCGTCGCCGTCGCCGCCGCGCGGAGGGCCGCGACATCCGGTCCCGCCGACAGGACTTCCCGGCTCGAGCTCGCCAGCACCTGGGGTAGTGCGGCCCCGAAGACGCGTCGGAGGTCGGCCGCCGTGGCCCCCTGGGCACCCAGACCGGGGGCGAGGACCGGGCTGTTGGCCGCGCCGAGGTCGATGCCGAGGCGTTGCACCGCGTCCCCCACGGTGGCCCCGACGACGAGGCCCACCGAGCCGAGCTCTCCCCGGACTGCAGCCGCGGCGTTGTCCGCCGTGACCCCGTCGACGACGGTGGCGGCCACGCTGCGGCCGCCCAGCTCGGCGTGCTGGACCTGCGGCCCCTCGGAGTTGGACGTCAGCGCCAGCACGAAGAGGCCCCGCCCGGTCTGCTCGGCGAGGTCGAGTGCCGGTCGGAGCGAGCCGTAGCCGAGGAACGGACTGAGCGTGATCGCGTCGGCACGCAGCGGGCTGTCGGTCCCGAGGTAGGCATCCGCGTAGGCCTGCATCGTCGAGCCGATGTCGCCGCGCTTGACGTCGAGGATCGTGAGCGTGCCCGCGTCGCGCAGGTCGGCGAGGACCCGTTCGAGGAGGCGCACCCCACCGGAGCCGAAGACCTCGAAGAACGCCGACTGGGGCTTGACGACGGCCACCTGCCCGGAGAGCGCCTCGACACAGGTCAGGGCGAAGCGCTCGACTCCCGCGAGGCAGTAGTCGAGCCCCCACGACTCGACGAGCGCCCGGTGCGGGTCGAGGCCGACGCACAGCGGACCGCGGTGCTCCATCGCGCCGCGCAGCAGGACGCCGAAGGGGGTGACGGGCATGAGGGGCTCCTATCGCTGGTGGGCCGCGGCGACGACCTCGGTGAACGCGGCATACCCCTTGGCGTCGAGGAGGGTCTCGAGCTCCTGGAGCACCCGCATCGGCGCCCTCGGGTCGTTGAAGGTGGCCGTGCCGACCTGGACGGCGCTGGCGCCCGCCGCGACGAGCTCGAGGGCGTCGCGGCCGGTGCGCACCCCCCCGGCGCCGATGATCGGCACCGTCGGGAATCGGCCCGCGAACATGGCCGCGCGGACCTGCCAGATCGCGCGGACGGCGACGGGGCGGATCCCGGGGCCCGAGAGGCCGCCGGTGACCCCGCCGAGCTGGGGGCGCATCCGGTCGGTGTCGATGACCATGCCGAGCAGGGTGTTGATCATCGTCAGACCGGAGGCACCCGCCCTGACGCACGCAGAGGCGACCGAGACGATGTCGGTGACGTCCGGGCTCAGCTTGGCGAAGACCGGCATGTCGCGCGGCAGCTGCTCGCGGACCAGGGCCACGACCTTGGCGGAGGCAAGCGGGTCGCACGCGAAGACGAGCCCCCGGTCGGCGACGTTGGGGCAGGAGATGTTGACCTCGACCCCGACGACGGCGTCGAAGGCGTCACTGGATCGCAGCGCCGCCGCGACGTCGGCGAACTCGCCGCTGGACGAGCCGGCGATGGAGACGAGCGGCCGGGCGCCGACGCCCTTGAGCCAGGCCAGGTCCTGCTCGACGAAGGCGGAGATGCCCGGGCCCTGGAGCCCGATCGAGTTGAGCATCCCGGAGGGGGTCTCGGCCATCCGGGGCGTCCCGCGGCCGGAGCGGGCCTGCGCCATGACGGACTTCGTGACGAAGGCGCCGAGGTCCGCGACGTCGAAGAAGCGGTGCAGCTCCTTTCCGTTCGCGGCGCACCCGGAGGCCGTCATCAGCGGGTTGGGCAGCCGGGCACCGCCCAGCGCAACGGACATGTCGACCATCAGTGACCCGACTCCCTCGGGGCGCCGACCGCGTCGGACGGCACGGTGCAGAGACCGTCATCGAACGCGTCCCAGCGCACCCGGTCACCCCGGAACACCGGCCCCTCGACGCAGGAGCGGACCATCCGGGTCTGCCCGTCGTTGCCGACGACCGGCAGCACGCAGGTCATGCAGACGCCGATCCCGCAGGCCATCGCCTCCTCGACGGCGACCTGCGCCACCACGCCCTGGCGCGCCGCCACCTCGGTGATCGCCCGCAGCATCCCCATCGGGCCGCAGCCGTAGACGACGGCGGCTGCACTCAGCCTGATCACGTCGGCCAGGACGTCGCTGACCCAGCCCTTCGTGCCGGCCGACCCGTCGTCGGTCGTCACCGACAGCCCGTCGACGGCACGGCGGGCCAGGCCAACGCCGAAGAGGCGGTCCTCGCTGGCCGCGCCGAGGACCATCTCGACGTGGCACCCCCGGGCCGTGAGCTGCGCGGCGAGCCAGAAGAGCGGCGCGCTGCCGTATCCGCCTCCGACGAGGACACAGGGCACCGGCGCGGTCGGCAGCGGGAACGGCCGCCCGAGCGGCCCGACGATGTCGACCTCCGCGTGCGGGGCCAGCTCGGTGAGCCAGGTCGTGCCGGGTCCATGGGCGGCGACGACGACGTCGACCGTGCCGCCGTCGGCGCCGCCCGGGCTGACCTGGTAGATCGAGAAGCACCGTCGCAGCAGGTTGGCCGAGGTCGCTCCCCCGACCGCAAGGGCGATGAACTGCCCGGGGCGGGCGAGCTCGGCGATGCCGGGCGCGACGAAGGTCAGCTGCTGGTAGGCCCCGACCCGACGGGTCGCGATGAGCTCACCAGTGACCTGGGTGACGCCTCCGCGAGGCGCGGACGCCCCCGAGGACGACGCCCCCGAGGACGACGGCGCATCCGTCACGTCGCGCTCCCCGTGCCGTAGAGGTCGAGGTCTCGCGCGTGCTCCTGGAGCGACTTGACGTTGAGCACCCCCGTGCGGGAGGCCTCGATGCCCTGCACCGCGGCGGCCAGCGCCTGCACCGTCGTGATGATCGGCTTGTCGGCGCTCGTCGTCGCCGCGCGGATCTCGTAACCGTCGGCACGCGCCGACTGACCCGTCGGCGTGTTGACGACCATCTGGACGTCGCCGTCGTTGATGAGGTCGACGATCGTGCGCTCGGCCGCCTCGACAGCAGCCGGATCGCGCTCGCTGATCTTCCGGACCAGGGTGGCCTCGATCCCGTTGCGCCGCAACACGTCCGCCGTTCCGCTCGTCGCGAGGATGGTGAAGCCGAGGTCGGCGAGCCGCTTGATGGGGAAGATCATCGCCCGCTTGTCCCGGTTGGCCACCGAGACGAAGACGGCGCCGTTGTCCGGCAGCCCACCCGAGCTCAACTGGCTCTTGGCGAAGGCCGAGCCGAAGTCCTTGTCGATGCCCATGACCTCGCCGGTCGAGCGCATCTCCGGGCCCAGCAGCGAGTCGACGACCTTGCCCTCCTTGGTGCGGAACCGCTTGAAGGGCAGGATCGCCTCCTTGACCGACATGGGCGCATGGGGTGGCAGGTTGCCACCGTCGCCCGTCGGGGGCAGCAGCCCCTCGGCACGCAGCTCCTTGATCGTCGCGCCGAGCATGACCCGGGCAGCCGCCTTGGAGATCTGGACGCCGGTCGCCTTGGCGACGAAGGGCACCGTGCGCGAGGCCCGGGGGTTGGCCTCGAGGACGTAGAGGACGTCCTGGGCGAGCGCGAACTGGACGTTCATCAGACCCCGGACGCCGATCCCCTTGGCCAGCTTGAGGGTTGACTCCCGGACCCGCTCCAGCTCCTGGACCCCGAGGGTCACCGGCGGGAGGGTGCACGAGCTGTCGCCGGAGTGGATCCCGGCCTCCTCGATGTGCTCCATGATGCCGCCGAGATACATGTCGTCGCCGTCGTAGATCGCGTCGACGTCGATCTCGATGGCGTCGTCGAGGAAACGGTCCACGAGCACCGGGTGCTCCGGCGACGCGACCGTGGCGCGGCTGACGTAGGTCGCCAGGGTCTCGTCGTCGTAGACGATCTCCATGCCCCGGCCGCCGAGGACATAGGAGGGACGCACGAGCACGGGGTAGCCGATCTCGTGGGCCACGAGGACGGCCTCCTCCGCGCTGTATGCCGTGCCGTGCCTGGGGGCGGGCAACTGCGCCTCGGCGAGCACCCGGCCGAAGGCGCCGCGGTCCTCGGCCAGGTTGATCGCCTCGGGCGAGGTGCCGACGATCGGCACCCCCACGTCCTTGAGCGCCTGCGCGAGGCCGAGCGGGGTCTGGCCGCCGAGCTGGACGATGACGCCGGCGATCGGGCCGGCCAGGCGTTCCGCGTGGACGACCTCGAGGACGTCCTCGAGGGTCAACGGCTCGAAGTAGAGCCGCGAGCTGGTGTCATAGTCCGTGGACACGGTCTCCGGGTTGCAGTTGATCATGATGGTGTCGAAACCCTTGTCCCGCAGGGCAAACGACGCGTGGACGCAGGAGTAGTCGAACTCGACGCCCTGGCCGATCCGGTTCGGCCCGGAGCCGAGGATGATCACGGCGGCCTTCTCCCGGGGCAGCACCTCGTCCTCCTCGTCGTAGGTCGAGTAGTAGTAAGGGGTCGTGGCAGCGAACTCCGCCGCACAGGTGTCCACGGTCTTGTAGACCGGGCGCACCCCGAGGGCGTGACGCACCCCGCGGACGACCGCCTCCGGCATACCGGCGAGGGAGGCGAGCTGCTGGTCGGAGAAGCCGTGCCGCTTGGCCAGCCGCAGCAGGTCCGGGGTGAGCTGGCTGGCGGCGGCGATGCGCTCGGCGACGGCATTGATCAGGGCGATCTGGTCCAGGAACCACGGGTCGATGCCGCTCGCGTCGTGGACCTGCTCGACGCTCGCCCCGCCGCGAAGGGCCTGCTGGACCGTGACGATCCGGCCGTCGGTCGGGATCGAGGCCTGGTCGAGCAGGTCCTCGAGCCGATCCGGGTCGGAGGGGTGCGGGCCCTCCCAGTGGAAGGTCGCGCCCGAGCGCTCCATCGAGCGCAGCGCCTTCTGCAGCGCCTCGGTGAAGTTGCGGCCGATCGACATCGCCTCGCCGACGGACTTCATCGTCGTCGTGAGGGTGGGGTCGGCGGCGGGGAACTTCTCGAAGGCAAAGCGCGGCACCTTGACGACGACATAGTCCAGGCTCGGCTCGAACGACGCCGGCGTCTTCCTGGTGATGTCGTTCGGGACCTCGTCGAGCGTGTAGCCGATGGCCATCTTCGCGGCGATCTTGGCGATGGGGAAGCCGGTCGCCTTCGACGCGAGCGCCGAGGAACGCGAGACGCGGGGGTTCATCTCGATGACGATGATCCGGCCATCACGAGGGTTGACGGCGAACTGGATGTTGCAGCCGCCGGTGTCGACGCCGA
>NZ_JBKJPP010000004.1:0-7925 GCF_046595215.1 Lapillicoccus sp.
CGGCGCCTGCGGGACCGCATGTCGTGCAGCCCGCGAGAAGCTGCACCACGTTGGTCGACAGATCGTTGAGCAGGCCTCGCAGGGTCGAGAGGAGCGGGAGTGACCCGGCCGGCACCCTGGCCCGGAGCGCCTCGACCCGGGGCATGGTCCGCGCCGAGAAGTCCCTTAGCGCCAACAGTGCCCGGGGGTCGGGGGCGGACCCGTCCGAGGGCACGAGGAGCTGTTGGGCGCGAGTGAGCCCGTCGATGGCGCCGCGCATGGCGATGTCGACGTCTCCGGCTGCGGCCGTCGGGTCGTCGGAGAGCTGAAACGCCTCCTGGGTGCGGCCCTCGGACTGGAGGAGCAGGGTCACCCCCCTGTCGAGGCCCGAGCCGGCGAGGCCCACTGCCGCGGTGTCGAGGACCTGTTTGACGGGGTAGAGCGCCTGCCCCGGCAGCGCGGACCGGGCGACGACGCCGACGACACCCCCGACACCGAGGACCGTGGCCGCGACCCCCGCGAGGAGACGGGGCAGTCCCCGACCGACCACGACGACGACCGGCTTCCGGGACTCGGTCCGCGCTCGGGCGCCGGCGGCCGGGCTGGCCTGCGCGAGTGCGGCCGCCTCGGCCTGCAGTCGGAGGCCGAGCGTGGAGACGAAGTCGGGGTCGGGGGCCACCACGACGGAGATCGACGCGAGCACCTGAGCCGTGGGGACGAGGCCGCTCACCCGCGGGTCAACGTCGCCGCTGCCCTGGAGGGCGTCCTGGAGCAGGTCGGCGGTGCGGGTCAGGAAGGCCACCGCGACACCTCCCTCCCGCGAGATTTTCGCGCACGTGCTGGCAGCGCTGTAGCGCAGAGAACGCTCCCACCGTGAGAACGAGATGCGGACGCGGGTGTCACGGGGACCGGGCCGGCGACGGTGCGCGGAGCGCCCGTCGGATCAGGGGGCATCGTCACCGAGCACCCTCCGCAGGGACCGCAGCGCGCGCAGCTGTCGCTGTTTGACGGCGCCCTCCGTCGTGCCGAGGATCTCGGCGCACTCGATGATTGACAGGCCATGAAGGAAACGTAGGACGAGACACTCGGCCTGCTCGGGCTTGAGCGTGCGGATCGCCTCGAGGAGTCGGGAGTCACGCAAGCGAGCCAGGACCTCGGCCTCCGGCCCGTCCAGGCCATCGTCCGCGTCGAGCATCTCCGCGGTGGTCACCTCGAAACGGAAGCGGGCGGACTTCGCGCGGTCGGTGACGAGGTTGCGGGCGATGGTGATGAACCAGGCGGCGATGTCGCGGCCCTGCCAGGAGAAGCTGTCGATCCGGCGCAGGGCCCGCACGAAGGTCTCCGACGTGAGGTCCTCGGCCGTCTGCCTTGAGCCCACCCGGACGTAGACGTATCGGTAGACGGCGCCGACATAGCGCTCGTAGAGCACACCGAACGCGTCGGCGTCGCCCTGCTGGGCCAGCGCGACCAGGGCTTCGACCCGCTCGAGGTCGTGCGGGTCGCCACCGGGCCCGAACCCCCTCGACGACCGGCCCTCCGGTTTGGGCCCGGACCTGGCGGAACCGGGGGCGCCGGCCGGGTCGGAGACGCTGAGGGCGACGCGCAGGTCCGCGAGGAAGCGCCGGGCCGCCGAAGCCACCCCACGGTCGACGAAGCCGCTGGCACGCCCTGTCACCGCTCCGGCTCCGCGGGGCACTCCGAACGCCGCATCCGCTATCGAGCGAGCGGGCATCCGCACCACGGGGAAGGGAGCCACCCGCCTCATTGTCACCTATCCGTCTGACCTTGTCAGGTGTCCTCGACAATCACCCGGCCCGGAGTGACGTCGGCGGCCGTGTCGAGGACACTGGACCCGTGCCCATGCCCCGGATCACGCTCATCACCCGCCAAGGGTGCCACCTGTGCGACGACGCGCGAGCGGTGGTGTCGCGGGTGGCCGATGACCTCGGGGTGACGTGGCAGGAGCGCTCGATCGATGACGACGAGGCGCTGCGCGAGCAGTACTGGGAGCAGATCCCGGTGACGCTCGTGGACGGTGCGCCGCATGACTTCTGGCGGGTTTCGGAGGACCGCTTGAGGACGGCGCTGGCCTGACCCGACGGATCCGGTTGTGTGAGACCGATCACGTGAGCCCCGACGCCTGAACGGCAGCCTGCCCAGAGGGCGCCTGCTGCGGCCGGTCACCACTTTGTGCCTGCGTTCACAAACGCTTACGCTGGGCTCTTATCCATGCGCTCCAGCCCCTCCCGGATGGCGTCCAGTCCACCCAGGTCCGGCCCACAGTGAAAGGAGCCGGTGAGCCACCGTGTCCGCCGACCCCGCCATCCGTCGAGAGATCCCCGACGCGACGGTTGCCCGGCTGCCGGGATATCTGCGTGCGCTCACCGACGTCGCGGAACGCGGCATCTCCTCGGTCTCGTCCGAGGAGCTTGCGACCGCGGCCGGCGTCCGGTCCACCCAGTTGCGCAAGGACCTGAGCCACCTCGGCTCCTACGGCGTGCGGGGCGTGGGCTACGAGGTCGAGCACCTGGCCGTCGAGATCTCCCGGGCCCTCGGTCTCACCCAGGACTGGCCCGTCGCCATCGTCGGCATGGGCAATCTCGGCCGCGCCCTCGCGGCATACTCCGGCTTCGCCATCGGGGGCTTCCACGTGGCAGCGCTCTTCGACGAGGACCCCTCCCTCGCCGGTGAGCACGTCGGTGACGTCCCGGTCTCGCCGATGACCGAGCTGGCCCTGCTGGCCGAGGCTGAGGGCCTCTCGCTCGGGGTCATCGCCACTCCGGCCGCCTCGGCGCAGCAGGTGTGTGACGCGCTCATCGCTGCCGGCATCCGTTCGGTCCTCAACTTCGCGCCCGTGGTCCTCGTCGTGCCGCCCGACGTCAACGTGCGCCGTGTCGACCTCGCGACGGAGCTGCACGTCCTCGCCTTCCACGAGCAGCAGAAGAGCCTCGACGCCGACCTGGGGCTGGCCCAGTGAGCGTCCTGGTCATCGGCCTGTCCCACCACACGGCCCCCATGAGCCTGCTCGAGGCCGTCGCCCGCGCGAGCAGCGCCGACCTCGCGGCCAGGGTGCGTGCCTCTGATGCGGTATCGGAGACCGTCGTCGTGGCCACCTGCAACCGCCTCGAGGTGTATGCCGATGCCGTCACCTTCCACGGCGCCGTCGCGGCGATCGGCGAGTCGCTCGCGGCCTCGTCCGGGGTGGCCCTGGGCGACCTCAGCGCCCACCTCTACGTGCACTACGAGGACCGTGCGGTCGCCCACGCCTTCTCCGTCGCCTCCGGGCTCGACTCGATGGCCGTCGGTGAGGCCCAGGTCCTCGGCCAGATGCGCACCGCCCTGCGCAGCGCCCAGCACGCCGGCACTGCGGGAGAGTCGCTCAACTCGCTCTTCCAGCAAGCCCTGCGGGTGGGCAAGCGCGCCCACGCCGAGACCGCGATCGACACCGTGAGCCACTCGCTCGTCGAAGCCGGCCTGGATGGCGCCGTCGAGATCGTCGGCCCGCTGGCCGGGGCTCACGTGCTCGTCGTCGGGGCGGGCGGCATGAGCAGCCTCGCGGCGGCCACCGCAGCGCGCCGCGGTGTCGGGGAGCTGACCGTCGTCAACCGCACAACCGCTAAGGCGCATCGGCTGGCCGACGACGCCGGGGGTAGCGCGCGGCCGCTCGCCGAGCTCGACGCAGCCATCGCCGCCGCTGACATCATCATCAGCTCGACCGGGGCCCTCGGCCACCTCATCACGGCGGACCAGGTCGCCCGGGCCCGAGCCGGCGACGGGGCCCGAACCCAGGTCTTCCTCGACCTCGCGCTGCCTCGCGACGTCGACCCGGCCACCGGCGACCTGCCCGGCGTCTACCTCATCGGCCTGGCCGAGCTCGGCGCCCGACTCGCGGCCGAGTCGTCTACGGCGACCCTCCCCGAGGTCGCGGCGGTGTGCGACCTCGTCACGGGTGAGGTGGCCAGTTATCTCACCGGCCGGATCGCCAAGTCCGTCATTCCCACGGTCGCGGCGCTGCGCTCGCGGGCCGCCGACGTCGTCGACGCCGAGCTGGGTCGCCTGGACCAGAAGCTGCCGGGTCTCGACGCGGCAACACGCTCCGAGGTGCAGCGCACGGTGCACCGCATCGTGGAGAAGCTCCTCCACACCCCGACGGTCCGGATCAAGGAGCTGACGAGCGGGGGAGCCGGCGGTGACTACGCCGCTGCCCTGCGTGCGCTCTTCGACCTCGACCCCCACGAGGTCGCGACGGTGTCGGTCCCTCCGGACGGGCCCACGCTCACCGGCCCCGACGGCGGTGACGGCGCATGACCACCCTCCGCCTCGGCACCCGTCGCAGCGCCCTGGCCACCACCCAGTCGACGTGGGTGGCCGACCGGCTCCGCGCCGCCGGGCACGACGTCGAGCTCGTCGAGATCACGACTCACGGCGACGTGTCGGCGGAGCACCTGACGTCGATCGGTGGGACGGGAGTGTTTGCCGCGGCCATCCGGCGGGCATTGATCAATCGCGAGATCGATCTCGCCGTCCACTCTCTCAAGGACCTGCCCGTGACCCCGGAACCCGGTCTCGTGATCGCCGCGATCCCAGCGCGCGAGGATCCGCGCGACGTCCTCGTCGCCCGTGACGGTCTGACCCTCGGGGAGCTCCCCACAGGCGCCGTCATCGGCACGGGTTCGCCGCGCCGTGCCGCGCAGCTCAACGCCCTCGGCCTCGGATTGGATGTGCGGCCCATCCGCGGCAACGTCGACACCCGCATCCGCTTCGTTCACTCCGGGGCGTGCGACGCCGTGGTCCTCGCCCGCGCCGGTCTGCAACGCCTGGGCCGGCTGGACGACGTCACCGAGACGCTCGACCCGCTGCAGATGCTCCCGGCCCCGGGCCAGGGCGCACTCGCGGTCGAGTGCCGCACCGACCGACGCGACGTCGTCGACCTCCTCGAGACCTTGGACGACCCCGAGACCCGCGCCTGCGTCACCGCCGAGCGAGCCGTGCTGGCCGTGCTCGAGGCGGGCTGCACCGCGCCCGTCGGAGCGTTGGCCGAGGTCGTCGAGGGAGAGGTCGGCCTCGAGCTCTCCCTGCGGGCGTTCGTCGGGTCGGAGGACGGCTCCGACGAGCTGCGCCGGTCCGTCGTCGGGCCCGTCGAAGGGGCCGCCGACCTCGGCCGGCGCCTCGCCGAGACCCTCCTCGAGGACGGCGCCCACGAGCTGGGCTGCCACCCACCCCCGCCGCCCGACGGCATACCCAGACCGAAGGCCGCCCTCAGCACCGAATCCACCCCTCAAGACCGGGAGCCCGTCTCGTGACCCCCACCACTGCCCAGAGCAAGACCGCCGGCAAACCAGCCGGACGGGTCGCCTTCGTCGGCGCAGGTCCCGGCGACCCCGGCCTGGTGACACTGCGCGCGCGGGACTACCTGGCCGCCGCCGACACGGTCGTCATCGACCAGGTCAACCGGGGCGACATGGTCCGGCGACACGCGCGGCCCGACGTCGAGATCGTCGACGCCGGCCACGGCGAGCACGGTGAGGAGCTGACCCGCGCCTCGCGGGCCAAGTTGCTCGTGCGCGCCGCGAAGGCCCGCGGCGAGGACGGGCTCGTCGTGCGCCTCATGGACGGTGACCCCGCGATGTTCAACGGGTTCGCCGAGGAGGCGATGGCGTTGCACAAGGCCGGCATCCGCTTCGACGTCGTCCCCGGTGTGTCCGCGGTCACCGCAGTCCCGACGTATGCCGGGGTGCCGCTCACCTCGCAGCACGCCAGCGCGGTGCTCGTCGTCAGTGCCGGCGACCGCAAGCACGACTGGTCGACGGCTGTCGCGGCGAACGTGACGGTCGTGATCCTGGGGGTGCCCGAGACGCTGGCCGACGCCCTTGCCGACCTGCTGGCCGCCGGCCGCGCGGGTGACACGCCGGTCGCCCTCACCGAGCGGGGTACGACGACCCAGCAGGTGACCCACACGACGACGCTCGCCGAGGTGGCCGGGCTGCTGCGCGCGACGAAGGTGCACTTTCCGTCGCTCGCCATCGTCAGCCCCAACGTCGCGCTGCGCGCGGAGCTGTCCTGGTTCGAGACCAAGCCGCTCTTCGGGTGGAACGTCCTCATCCCCCGGACCAAGGACCAGGCCACCGCCACGATCGAGCGCCTCGCGTCCTACGGCGCCAACGCGGACGTCGTCCCGACGATCTCGGTCGAGCCGCCGCGCACGCCGCAGCAGATGGAGCGGGCGATCAAGGGCCTCGTCACCGGGCGCTACGAGTGGATCGGCTTCACGTCGGTCAACGCGGTCCGTGCGGTGCGGGAGAAGTTCGACGAGTTCGGGCTCGACGCCCGCGCCTTCGCCGGGCTGAAGATCGCCGCCGTCGGAGGGGTCACGGCCCAGGCGCTGCGCGACTGGGGCATCGTGCCCGACCTCGTGCCGTCCGAGGACCAGTCTGCTGCGGGCCTGCTCGCCGAGTGGCCGGAGTTCGATGCCGTGCTTGACCCCATCAACCGGATTTTCCTGCCGCGCGCGGACATCGCCACCGACACCCTGGTGGCAGGGCTCGTCGAGATGGGTTGGGAGGTCGACGACGTGACGGCTTATCGCACGGTCCGGGCTGCGCCGCCCGCCGCCGAGGTGCGTGACGCGATCAAGTCCGGCACGTTCGACGCGGTGCTCTTCACCTCCAGCTCGACGGTGCGCAACCTCGTCGGCATCGCCGGCAAGCCCCACCACTCCACCGTCGTCGCGGTGATCGGGCCGGCCACGGCCAAGACCGCAGAGGAGCACGGGCTGCGGGTCGATGTCATGGCCCCGACCGCCTCGTCCGACGCGCTCGTCGACGCGCTCGCGGCGCACGGCCTCGGCCTCGCGGCCGCGGCGGCGGAGGCTGGCGAGCCGGTCCGTCGCCCGAGCGAGAAGCGTCCGACGTCCCGGCGCCGGGCCAAGTAGTGGCGTCGGTCACCTCATCGGGCACCTCCTCGGGCGCGGCGTCGGCCGGGCTCCCTGCCGGGCGCCTCGCCGGGCCTGTGGTCCGGCCACGGCGGCTGCGGCAGAACGCCGCCGTCCGGGCCCTCGTCGCCGAGACCCGACTGCATGCGCGCGAGCTCGTGCTGCCGGTCTTCGTCCGGGAGGGCGCGGCCCAGCCGACCCCGATCCTCAGCATGCCCGGGGTGGTCCAGCACTCGCTGGAGTCTCTCGTCGCGGTCGCCCAGGAGTGTGTGGCTGCCGGGCTGGGCGGAATCATGATCTTCGGGGTCCCCCTCGAGAAGGACGCCGTCGGGTCGGGCGCCGACGACCCCGGGGGGATCCTCAACGTCGCGCTGCGGCAGGTGCGGGACGCCGTGGGCGACGACCTCGTCGTGATGGCCGACCTGTGCCTGGACGAGTACACCGACCACGGCCACTGCGGCGTGCTCACCGAGGACGGTCTCGTGGACAACGACGCGACGCTGGCCCGATACGCCTCGATGGCCGTGGCCCAGGCCCGGGCGGGGGCCCACGTCGTCGGGCTCAGCGGCATGATGGACGGCCAGGTCGGTGTCGTGCGAGCGGCCCTCGACGCCGAGGGTCTCGAGGACATCATCGTCCTTGCGTATGCCGCAAAGTACGCCTCGGGCTTCTATGGCCCGTTCCGTGAAGCCGTCCAGTCCTCGCTCGAGGGCGATCGCTCGACGTACCAACAGGATCCGGCAAACTTCACCGAGTCGGTGCGCGAGATCCAGCTCGACCTCCACGAGGGCGCCGATCTCGTCATGGTCAAGCCGGGACTCCCCTACCTCGACGTCATCGCCCAGGCGGCCGCCATCTCGACGGTGCCGGTCGCGGCATACCAGATCTCGGGTGAGTACTCGATGATCGAGGCCGCCGCCGCCCAGGGCTGGATAGACCGGAAGCGCTGCGCGCTGGAGGCGCTGACGTCGATCCGGCGGGCCGGCGCGCAGATCATCCTCACCTACTACGCTCT
>NZ_JBKJPP010000052.1:0-6469 GCF_046595215.1 Lapillicoccus sp.
GCATACCGGCCGACCACCTCGGGAAGCAGCGACCGGAGGTCGGTCCCGGCGGTGTTCACCGCGGCCGCGCCGTCGTCCGAGCGGGCGAGGAGCAGCAGGTCCTCGACGAGCGACGACAACCGGTGGACGTCCGCGAGCAGGTCGGTCGGCAGCGTCCCGCCCTCGCCGAGTCGGTGGGCCACCTCGAGCTGCGTCTGCATGCTCGCCAGGGGGCTGCGCAGCTCGTGTGCCGCGTCGGCGACGAAGGACCGCTGCTTGTGGCGCGCTCCGGCCACCCGGTCGAGCATGGCGTTGAGCGTGACGGCCAGCGCGCTGATCTCGTCGCGGGCCGGGGGGACCGGCAGCCGCTCGGTCTCGGACGAGGTTTCGTCGATGCGAGCAGCGCTGTGGCGCAACGCCTCCACCGGTCTGAGGGCGGCGCCGACGCCGCGCCACGCGATCGCTGCGAGGACGGTGAGCAGCAGCGGGTAGAGGACGAGCAGGAGGACGCGCAGCGTCCGGCCGCTGGCCTCGAGGTCGGCCGTCGGCGATGCCGCGACCACGGTGACCGGGGCCGTTGCCGGTCCGGCCGCCACCGCAGCCACCTGGAGGCTGCCCGAGAGACCGGAGCGGTGCCCGGGCACGACGACCCGGTCTCCGGCAAGGGCGTCCCGGCGCTCGTCGTCGGTGACGAGCGGGGTGAGCCGGTCGGCCGTCACCGAGCCGCCGAGCACGCGGCCCTGGGTGTCGAGGACCTGCACGACCTCGGACGCGGACACCGGGACCGGGTCGGGGAGGCGTCCGGCGTCGACGAGGGCGGCGACCGTCCGGGCGCTGGAGAGGGTGTCGGCCTGGATCGTGCGGCTGAGTGACGTGGTGAGGACGACGTAGAGCAGGACCCCGCCGACGAGCAGGGCCACAGCCACCGCGAGCACGGCGACGGTCACCAGCCGGCCACGCAGGCTGATCCGTTCGACCCTGGTGGGCCGGGGCGACGCCTGGTCGTCGGGCCCCCGAATGTCGCCCGGTGTCATGTCGCGAGCCGGTAGCCGACGCCGCGGACCGTCTCGATGCGGGCCCGGCCCAGCTTGCGGCGGAGGTAGCCCACATAGACCTCCACGACGTTCGCGTCGTCTCCCGGCCCCCACACGCTCTCCAGCAGGTCCTCCTTGGCGACGACGGCTGGGCCGGCTCGCAGCAGGTGCTCGAGCACGAGGAACTCCCGTGGCGAGAGGGAGACCTCGACGCCGTCGGCGTGGACCCGGTGGGACGCGGGGTCGAGGACGATGCCGGCGCCTTCGAGCAGCACGGGGCGGGGCCCGGACTCGCGGCGCAGCAGGGCCCGAAGTCGGGCGAGCAGGACGACGAACGAGAACGGCTTGGTGAGGTAGTCGTCGGCGCCGTAGTCGAGCCCGTCGGCCTCGTCGTACTCCCCGTCCTTGGCCGAGAGCATCAGCACCGGCACCCAGTTCTGCTCGGCGCGCAGGGTCCTCACCACGGTGTAGCCCGACATCCGCGGCAGCATGACGTCCAGGACGACGGCGTCGTAGCCACCGAACCGGGCCGCCTCCAGACCGGCCTCCCCGTCGGCGACGTGCTCGACGACGAACCCCTCGGCCACGAGCCCCCGCGTGAGGGCCGCAGCCATCCGCGTCTCGTCCTCAACCAGGAGCAGTCGCACCATGGCACTGTGTCACGGGCGCGGTGTCACGACAGCACCGCACGGTGTCACCATCTCTGCTCATCAACGCCTCGGGACCCCCTTCTCAGGTCGTTCACAGCCGGGCCGGGGCAGGATGGGCCCATGAGCTTCTTCACTGAGCACACCCGGGTCCGGTGGGCCATCCCCGTCGCGGCGGTCGCCGTCATCGGTGGAACCACCTTCGTGACCAGCCGGACGGCCAACGCCGATGCCGGGCTCGCGCCGCGCACCGCGGCCCAGCTGCTCGTCGACGTCCAGCAGGCCCAGCTCGAGAGCCTGTCCGGCACCGTCGTGCAGACCGCCGACCTCGGCCTGCCCCAGATCCCGGGCCTGGGCGGAGGCGCCGCCGGCTCGACCGGGGCCGACCCGTCCCTGACGTCCATCGTCTCCGGCACCCACACCTGGCGGGTCTGGTTCGCCGGCCCGACGCAGCAGCGCCTCGCCCTCGTCGGCAGCCTCGGCGAGTCCGACATCGTCCGCAACGGGTCGGACCTCTGGGTGTGGTCGAGCAAGGACAAGACGGCCGTCCACCACACCGTGCCCGCCGCCACCGACGCCAAGCGTGCGGCGACCGCACCCACCGAGCTGCCCAAGACTCCCGGTGACGCGGCGCAGATGGCGCTGGCGCTCATGGGGAAGAGCACCGACGTCTCGACCTCGGGCACAGCCGTCGTCGGGGGTCGCCAGGCCTACGAGCTCGTGCTCAAGCCCAAGGAGGCCACGACCCGGGTGGCACAGGTCCGCATCGCCATCGACAGCGAGAAGCACATCCCCCTGCGGGTGCAGATCTACTCGACCAAGATCGCCAACCCGGCCTTCGAGGTCGGATTCAGCTCCGTCGACTTCGCGGCGCCCGACGGCCGTCAGTTTGCCTTCAACCCACCGGCCGACACCAAGGTCACCGAGTCGGGGACCCTGAAGGGTGGGCAGCAGGCCGCGGCCACCGCCGCGCCCGCGGCACGGGCCGCCCTGGCGCCGAAGGTCGTCGGCTCGGGCTGGAGCTCGGTCGTCGTCGCCACCGTGCCCCAGCAGGACGCGCAGGCGTCGAGGGAGCAGCGGCAGCTCGCCGGCATCCTGGCGGCCATCCCGAGGGAGAGCGGCGCCTGGGGGAGCGGTCGCGTCATCGACGGGACGCTCTTCTCCGCAGTGCTCACCGACGACGGCCGGGTCGCCGTGGGCGCCGTCGCCCCCGAGCAGCTGTATGCCGCCCTCACGGCCCCGTGAACGCCGCCACCGTGGCGCTCGGCACCGTCGCCATCGGCACCGACCACGACGGTGATCTGGCGATCGCCACCTGCGGGCTGAGCAAACGCTTCGGCACGCAGACCGCCGTCGACGCCCTTGGCCTCGTCGTGCCGACTGGCTCGGTCTACGGGTTCCTGGGGCCCAACGGCTCCGGGAAGACGACGACGATCCGGATGCTCCTCGGCCTCGTCCAGCCGACCTCGGGCACCCGCACCCTGCTCGGGTGCCCCATCCCGGCCCGCGCCGGTGACGTCCTCCCGCGGGTCGGGGCCCTCGTCGAGGGCCCGGCGTTCCATCCCTACCTGTCCGGACGCTCGAACCTCGCCCGGCTCGACTCCGCGGACCTGCTGGCGGACCCCCGCACGGCCCGGACCCGGATCGACGCGGCGCTCGACCGGGTCGGCCTGCTCGCCGCTGCGACCAAGCGCTACCGGGCCTACTCGCTCGGGATGCGCCAGCGCCTCGCGATCGCGGGCGCGCTGCTCGTCCCCCGGGACCTGCTCGTCCTCGACGAGCCGACGAACGGGCTCGACCCGCAGGGCACCCGTGAGGTGCGCCACCTCATCGGGTCGTTGGCCGCGGACGGCGCGACGGTGTTCGTCTCCAGCCACCTGCTGTCCGAGGTCGAGCAGATGTGCTCCCACCTCGGCGTGATGAGTGACGGCCGGTTGGTCGCCCAAGGCACCTCGGCGTCCGTTCGAGGTGTCGCGGGTCCGCTCGCCCGGGTCTCGAGTGACCAGCCGCTCGAGGCGGCGCGGGTCCTCACCGAGCTCGGCCTGACCGGCGTCGAGGTGCTCGACGGTGAGGTCCGCGGCATACCCGGCTCGATCCCGGCGGAGAAGATCGTCGCCGCCCTCGTCCACGACGGGGTCGGCGTGCGGGCCTTCTCGATCGCGTCGCCAAGTCTGGAGGACCTCTTCGTGTCCCTCACCGGGGAGGGCTTCGATGTCAGCGGTTGACGCGACGGCGACCCGCAGACCGCGACGGGCGGGTCCGTCGGCCCGGTTGCTGCGCTCCGAGCTGCGTCTCATCGCCGGACGCCGGCGCAACCAGATGGGTCTCGTCGTGCTCGCGGTCGTGCCTGTCGTCCTCGCCATCGCGGTGAAGATCTCGACCCCCCGTCCCGGCCGGGGGCCCGACTTCCTCTCGTCGATCACCTCCAACGGGCTGTTCGTGCCGCTCGCGGCCCTGACCCTCGAGATGACGTTCTTCCTGCCGCTCGCCATCTCGACGCTGGCCGGTGACTCCGTGGCCGGTGAGGCCAACCTCGGCACCCTGCGCTACCTCCTGACCGTGCCGGTGCACCGCACCCGGCTCCTGCGTGTGAAGTACCTCTCCTTGTGCATCGGCGCGGCATGGGGGGTCGGCGTCGTCGGCGTCGTCGGCGCCTTCGTCGGGGTCGCGATCTTCGGCGCGGGCCCGTTGACGACCCTGTCCGGGTCTCAGATCTCGTTCGCCGAGGCGGCCTGGCGGCTGGTCCTCGTGATGCTCTACCTCAGTGCCGGGCTCGCCGGGCTCGCCGCCGTGGGCCTCTTCATCTCGACGCTCACCGAGCAACCGATCGCCGCGACGATCGCCCTGATGATCTTCACGATCATCGCCTGGATCCTCGACGCCGTCCCCCAGCTCGGCTGGCTCCACCCGTGGCTCATCGTCCACGAGTGGCTCTCCTTCGGGGACCTGCTGCGCGACCCGCCGTCGTGGGACAACGTCGTGCGCGGCCTGTCCGTCGACGCCGGGTATGCCGTGGTCTTCTGGCTTGCGGCATGGGCCCGGTTCTCGGGCAAGGACATCACCAGCTGAGTCAGCGCCCCTGTGTCAGCGCAGCTGCGTGACCGGGAGGTCGCCCTCGGCGTAGCGCCGGCGGATGACCTTCTTGTCGAACTTGCCGACAGAGGTCTTGGGCACCTCGTCGATGAACGCCCAGCGCTCCGGCACCTGCCACTTGGCGACCTTTCCGTCGAGGAAGGCGCTGAGGTCGTCGGCGGTGGTGGTGGACCCGTCGACGAGGACGACCGACGCCAGGGGACGCTCGCCCCACTTCTCGTCCGGCACCCCCACCACGGAGGCCTCCTTGACGTCAGGGTGGCCCATGATGTGGTTCTCGAGGTCGACCGAGCTGATCCACTCGCCACCGGACTTGATGACGTCCTTGGCCCGGTCGGTGAGGGCGAGGAACCCGTCGCGGGTGAGTGCGCCGACGTCGCCGGTGCGCAGCCACCCGTCGTCGCTGTACTTCGCGTTCATCTCGCTACGCTCCGTGTCGCTCTCGGACCCGTTGAGGTAGTAGCTGGCGGTGACCCATGGGCCGCGCACCTCCAGCTCTCCGACGCTCTCGCCGTCCCAGGGCTGCTCGACCCCGTCGGGGCCCATCAGCCGACCGTCGACGCCGCACAGCAGCCGGCCCTGCTTCTCACGGTAGGACCAGAACTCGTCGCTGCCTGCCTCGAGGGCCGCCGGGGCGACCGCCAGGGTGCCCACGGGCGACATCTCGGTCATGCCCCAGCCGTGGACGATCTCGATGTCGTGCCGGTCCTGGTAGGCGTGCATCATGGCCGGCGGGGCGGCGGAGCCGCCGACCATGAGCCGGTAGCAGCTGGACGTGTCGGTCGGGTGCTCGTCGAGGTAGCGCAGGAGGTCGTTCCAGATCGTCGGGACGCCGGCGCCGGTGGTCACCCTCTCGGCCTCGATCATCCTCGCGAGCGGCTCGGCCTGCAGGAACCGGTCGGGCATGATCACCGAGGCGCCGGCGATCATCACGATGTAGGGGAAGCCCCAGGCGTTGGCGTGGAAAAGCGGCACGACGACGAGGCTGCGGTCACCCTGGCGCACGCCCAGCGACTGGGCCACGGTCAGGGAGTGCAGATAGTTGCTGCGGTGCGAATAAGCCACGCCCTTGGGGTTGCCCGTGGTGCCGGAGGTGTAGCACATCGACGACGCGCAGTTCTCGTCCAGGTCCTCGGGCCAGTCGAAGGTCTGCGGCTCCCCGTCGATGAGCGTGAAGAAGTCGTGGACCCCCTCGATGTGCTCGACGGCCTCGAGTGCGGCCCGGGTCTCGTCGTCGATCTCGCCGTTGACGATGACGTGGCGCAGGGTCGTGAGGTGCGGGAGCAGCTGGCTGAACGGCTTGGCGAGGGAGTTGTCGACGATCACGACCTCGTTGCCCGCGTGGGTGGCGGTGTAGATCAGCTGCTCGGGGAAGAGCCGGATGTTGAGGGCGTGCAGGACGGCTCCCATCGACGGGATCGCGAGGTAGGCGATGAGGTGCTCGGCGTTGTTCCACATGAACGTCGCGACGCGTTGGTCGCCGGTGATCCCCAGCTTGCGGAGGGCACCGGCGAGCTGGGCGGCACGGGTGCCGACCTCCGCGTAGGACGTCCGCCGGGGTCCGTCGGCGGTCCAGGTGACGACCTCCTGGTCGGCATGGACCGTCGTCCCGTAACGCAGCAGGTGGGAGATCAACAAGGGCGTGGTCTGCATCGTGCTCTTCATGGCCTGAGCGTGCCAGCAACTCGCGGCGGACGGAAGGGTATCCGGGCAACC
>NZ_JBKJPP010000055.1:0-4732 GCF_046595215.1 Lapillicoccus sp.
GATGAGCTGGCCGACCAGGCCGTGGCCCCAGCCGTGGATGCCGTCCACGTGGTCGTGCCAGAAGATGTTGTCGAGCTGGACATCGGGATACCAGCGGTACTGGATGAACTCGGTCCCGGCGAACTCTCCCGCGGCGTGGTCGGACGCCAGCGCGCTGGTGAGCGTCACCGTCCTGGCCACCGGGTCCACCGACGCGATCTGGTGGATGTCGATCGTCTCCAGGCCCTGTCCGGCGGCGATCCAGGGCTGGATCGGGTTGCCGTTGGCGTCAGTGCCAAGGAACTTGGAGACGGTGGAGAGCTGCAGCACCGTGTCGCCCCGTCGGGCAGCGACAGTGAGCGTCGGGTCCTCGACCTGGAAGGGGCGGACGGAGTGCTCGTAGGCGAACCCGGCGGTGACGCCGTCCGAGCCCTGGACGTCGAACTGCACGTGGTGGATGTGCATCGTGGTCTTGGAGAACCCGTCGAAGGCCGAGGCGTCGGGGATCTCATTGGTGAGGGTGACGGCAATGCAGTCACCCTGGTTGGCCCTGATGGCCAGAGGATCGGACTTGGCGGGGTCGGCATACGTTGCTGCCTTGTTCTTGGCCAGGACGAAGATCTTGCCTTCCGGGTCGGTGAACGTGGGGGTGCGCGGGATCGGTTTGCCGATGGCCACCACGTTGAAGGTCCGCAGGTTGCGTCCCCCGGGGCAGAGCCCGTCCTGGCGCCCGGCCCAGGGGTCGGTGGCACTGGTGGCGCCCTGGCCGGCATTGGCTCCGAGCCATGGCGCGCCGCTGTGCCCTGCCGCCGTGAACGGTGGTCGCTTCCCGATGTTGGGGCGCAGCATCGGGTATGCCGGGCGGCCGTTGACCGGGTTGAACAGGATCGCCGGGCGGTCTCCGTAGATGTGACCGGCATCGACCGCGAGCAGGTTGGGTTGCCCCGCAACGACTTGCGGGGAGCCCGGGACGACTGTGGGGTCGGCGGGGGCGCCGAGGTAGCGCGGCGAGGTCGCGGTGCCGGCGACCTGCCAGTTCCAGACCGACCCGTCCTGGCTGTCGCGCATCACGCCGGGCGGCGGCAGCTGGGGACGGATCCAGCCGTCCAGGTTGGCCGCGGTGAGCGTGGTGCCGCCGATGGTGCGCCCGATCAGCTCGCTGGACTCGACGCCAGCAGGTGGTGCGACGCGGTCGCGCAGCGGCACGAGGTCGGGTTGAAGGGTGTCGTAGACCCGCCACACCGACCACATGCCGGAGACGTAGTGCTTGGCGATGTGGCAGTGGTAAAGGAAGTCCCCAGCCGACTGCTGGACGCCGCCGGCGCCGCCTTCGAGCTCGAGGTTGAACGCCTCGCCGGGGCCCATCGACTGGGAGTCGAGACGCTGGGACGGGGACAGGACGGTTGCGGGATCCTTGCGCAGCCCGGTGTCGGCGTAGTTGTAGGTGGTGTCCGCGACGGGGTTGGCCCGCCAGCGGTCGCCGCCGCCGTGCAGGTGGAAGATGTGGAACTTCTCGGCTCCGACGTGCATCAGCCGGATCTTGGTCGGGTCGGCGAGGTAGCCGCGCATCATCGGCGTGGCCGGCTCGCCGAAGGTGGTGGAGCTGTAGGCGTGGGCCTTCTCCTTGGGGAAGGCCAGCAGCCGGTTGCGGAATGGTTCCGAACGGTAGTTGAACGCGAACCCGCCGGGCTTGTAGCTGCCGGTCGTGGCGTCCTGCAACGGGACGTCGGCGCCGTTCTTGTCCTTCAGCGTCTCGTTGTCGTTGCCGATCTCATGGGTGAGCATGGCGGCTTCGCGGAACGCGCAGGTCGCCGTCCGACTGGTCGAGACACACGCGGAGTTCACGCCCGAGGGCTTGATGATGGCTTCCCACCCGGAGGCCAGCGGCTGGTCTGGTGTGCTGGCGTTCCAGTAGGTCGAGCCGGGCGGCTCGATCACGAGAGCGCCGAACAGCCCGTGGTTGACCGCGGCTCGGCGCCCCGGGCCCGGATGCATGTAGTGGCCGCCCTCGAGTCGGGCGTCGTCGGGGATGGCGAAGCGGTAGGTCGTGGACCCGCCCAGGGCGACGGCCGAGGAGGGGTTGGCTCCGATGGCGTCCCCGGAGGAGGAGACGTTGAACTCGAGCCCGTCGATGTGCAGACCGAAGTCGCCGCCGCTGGCGGTGTTGGTGAAGCGGATCTCGATGCAGTCGCCCTGGTTGGCCCGGATCACCAGCGGCTGGATCGCGTCGTCGCGCAGGCCGATGGACACCACCTGCGAGCGGGCTTGGGCAGCGATGTCGCCCAGCCGGCTGGTCAGGGCGTACATCTTGCCCAACGGGTCGTGGTCGCCGAAGCGGTTGATCGGGATGTCGACGTCGAGGGCGGTGACGTCGAAGGTCTTGTCCACCCGACCCGAGTTGAGGCAGGTCGAGGCGGTGGGGGAGGGAGAACCCACCGCGGCCGGGGGCGTCAGGGCTGCTGTGCTCATCGCTGTGACGATCGCCAGCACCAGTGCCAGCCCCGCACGGGCCCGCGCCCGGGCACGAACGAGGGCACGTCCGCCATTCCGACGCCGCAGCGGGCGCGGGTGCCGCAGGGCAAGCAGGAGCCAGGCGACCGGGAGGAGGACCACCAGCAGGCTCAGCGCATCGCCCACCATCGTGACGATCGGCAGCCCGGGCGGCGCCTGGTCGAACAGGACCAGCCGCAGCTGGTTCCCGGCGGACATGGTGGCCGCGGCAACAGGCGCGCAGACGAGCCCTCCTGTCGGTGTCGACAGGGTTGCGTCGACGCGATCACGGCGCAGCAGAGCCAGGGTGAGCGGAACCGCGAAGAGGACCGCCGGAAGAGTGAACCCGATGATCGCGACCAGGCTGCCCCCCAGCAGCGCAGCCCAGCCCTGGGATCGACCCTCACCGACCACCTCCAGCCAGGCCAGCCCGCTGGCGCCGGTGAGCCCCAACAGGGCGGCCGCGACCAGATCACCGACGAGCAGTCGGGGCGCAGGGGACACATGTCGATCGCTGCTCACGGAGATCGCCTTCCTCAACGGTGGTGGGACGGTGACGGTTCACCGGTAGTGGCGGTAGACGGGCCAGGCTTGGATGTTGCCGTTGACGCGGCTCGGGAGCTCCCGAGCGTCGTGCCGACGAGCAGCGATACGGCTCGTGCGGCCTGGGCTCGGGAGGCTCCTGTGCGGGTCATGGTCGCCATGTTCCACCAGCGATCTTGGGGAGACCTTGGGCCCATGGCGACCCCCCTCACTTGTAGTAGCCGATGAGGTCGGCGATGACGTCGGTGGTGCCGGCTTGGTTGTAGAGGGTGACGGTGTTGCCGGGGCCGACGGGGACCAGGACCATGTTGGGGATGGTCTGGAAGGGTCCGTAGTTGAGGTTGGACGCGTTGGGTTGGGGTGCGCCGCCGGGGTAGACGGTCAGATAGCTGAAGGCGGTGGGGTTGGTGTCGGTGACGTTCAGGGCGACGGCGGTGGTGCCGGCGGGCAGGTTGGGCACGGTCAGGGTCATGGTGGCTGCGGCGCCGAGGGGGGCTCGGGGTGCGCCGATCGCGTTGCGGGTGTCCAGGACCCGGGTGGGGCTGGTGCCGGTGAAGCCGGAGCCGGTGCCGGGGGCGTAGGAGCCGACGAGGTCGGCGATGACGTCGACGGTGCCGAAAGCGTTGTAGATGGTGACGGTGTTGTTCGATCCGAGGGGGACCAGGACCATGTTGGGGATGGTCTGCCCGGGCCCGAAGTTGAGGTTGGACGCGGTCGGTTGGGGCGCGCCGCCGGGGTAGATGGTCAGGTAGCTGGCGGCGGTGGGGTTGGTGACGGTGACGTTCATCGCGACGGCGGTTGCTCCGAGGGGCAGGTTGGGCACGGTCAGGGTCAGGGTGGCGCCGGCGCCGAGGGGGGCTTGGGGTGCGCCGGTCGCGTTGCGGGTGTCCAGGACCCGGGTGGGGCTGGTGCCGGTGAAGCCGGAGCCGGTGCCGGGGGCGTAGGAGCCGACGAGGTCGGCGATGACCTCGACGGTGCCGGCGCTGTTGTAGATGGTGACGGTGTTGTTCGCTCCGAGGGGGACCTGGACCATGTTGGGGATGGTCTGGCCGGGTTCGTAGTTGAGGTTGGACGCGGTCGGTCTGGTCGTGCCGCCGGGGTAGATGGTCAGGTAGCTGGCGGCGGTGGGGTCGGTGACGGTGACGTTCAGGGCGACGGCGGTCGCTCCGGGCGGCAGATTGGGCACGGTCAGGGTCATGGTGGCGCCGGCGCCGAGGGCGGCGGGGGTGGCCGTGGGCAGGCCGAGGCCGTTGCGGGTGTCCAGGATCCGGGTGGGCGTGATCCCGGTGAAGCCGGCCATGGACGCGGTGGTGACGGGGTTGGACGGGGCGGACAGGGCGCCGGTGCCGATGGCGTTGAGCGCCCGGATCTGGAAGGTGTACGTCGTGGCGTCGGCCAGGCCGGTGATGACCCGGCTGGTGTCGGCGGCTGGGATGGCCGTGATGGTGGAGACCACGGTGGTGCCGGTGCTCACCAGCACCTCGTAGCCGGTGACCGGTGAGCCGCCGTCGGAGGTGGGCGGGGCCCAGCTGAGCGTGGCCGAGGCGTTCCCGGCCACCGCGGTCGGTGCAGCCGGAGCGGTCGGGACCGTGGCTGCGGGGGTGACGGGGTTGGACGGGGCCGAGAACGGGCCTGGTCCCTGCACGTTGATCGCCCGGACGCGGAACGTGTGGGCGGTGCCGTTGGCCAGTCCGGTGACCACCAGGCTGGTTGCCCCGGC
>NZ_JBKJPP010000045.1:0-33410 GCF_046595215.1 Lapillicoccus sp.
TCGCTCCAGAACAACAGCCCCACCAACCACAAAGATCAGCTTCACCGCCACCCCAGAAACGACATACTTGGCATCGATTTTTGGCACGCTGTTGAGTTCTCAAAATTCGGACGCACACCAACACCCCACACCACAGTGCAGAACATCAAGGCAACCACACCAAACTACCCGCACGCATCTTGGGCGTCAAATCCGCGACCCGCTCTCAGAACGGCCGGACCCGAACACACGTGGCTTTCGGCGGGACTCTCATGCTAGCAGGCTTGCCGACCATCTCCCGCTGCCCTGAGGGCCGTTCGGGACGTGCTGGCGAACCTGTTGCTGAGGTGATGTCGACCCGTGGGACCGGCCTGCTTCGTGCGGGGGCTCGCGCTCCCGCTCGGTGGCGTCCGTTCCTCCCTCTCGGGCTGACAAGCATGACCCTAGACGGACCACCGCAGGAAAGCCAAATCCGGGGTGTCGGTGACCCCCACCCAGCTGGGGAACCGCGCCAGTCCGTCTGCGCCACAAGGGTTCTGGTCAGGCAAGGCGCGCCGCGGCGAGGCTCTTGCGGCCGCGGCGGAGCAGGGCGACACGTCCGTGCAGGAAGTCCTGCGTGCCGAGGACCTGCTCCGGGTCCGTCACCTTGACGTTGTTGACCGAGGCGCCACCGTCTGCGATGGCCCGTCGGGCGGCGTTCCGGGAGTCGACGAGTCCGACCGCCACGAGCGCGTCCACCACCGAGCTCCCCACCTCCACCATCCCCCCGGGGAGCTCCGACGTGGCGTCCATCAGGGTGCGAGCGTCCAGCGTCGTGACGTCGCCCTTGCCGAACAGCGCCTCCGACGCCGCCTGGACCGCCAGCGTCGCGGCCGTGCCGTGCACGAGGGTCGTCACGTCGGCGGCCAGCGCCCGCTGCGCCTCACGAAGGAACGGCATCTGCGCCGACGACTCCCCGAGCCGCGCGATGTCCTCCGTCGAGCGGTCCGTGAAGGTCTCCAGCATCGGGACGACGGACGCGTCCTCGACATTGACCCACCACTGGTAGAACGCGTACGGGCTCATCATCTCTGCGCTGAGCCACAGGGCGTTGCCCTCGCTCTTGCCGAACTTGCGCCCCGAGGCGTCGGTGACCAGCGGCGTGGTGAGGAGGTGGACCGAGGCCCCCTCCACCTTGTGGATGAGGTCGCTGCCCGCGGTGAGGTTGCCCCACTGGTCTTGTCCCCCGGTCTGCAGGGTGCACCCGTACTCGCGGTAGAGGTGGAGGTAGTCCAGGCCCTGGAGGATCTGGTAGCTGAACTCGGTGTAGGAGATGCCGTCCTTGCTCTCGAGGCGGGCGGCGACCGCGTCCTTGCGCACCATCTGGTTCACCCGGAAGTGGCGGCCGATGTCGCGCAGGAAGTCCAGGGCCGACAGCGGCGCCGTCCAGTCGAGGTTGTTGACCAGGATCGCGGGGTTGTCCCCCGTGAAGTCGAGGAAGGGCTGCACCTGGCGCTCGATGCGCTGCACCCAGTCGGCGGTCTGCTCCTTCGTCCTGAGGACCCGCTCGGCCGTGGGCCTCGGGTCCCCGATCAGGCCGGTCGAACCACCGACCAGGCAGATCACCCGATGGCCGGCACGCTGGAGGCGGCGCAGCACGATCAGCTGGACGAGGTTGCCCATGTGCAGGGACGGCGCCGTCGGGTCGAACCCGCAGTAGACCGTGATCGGTCCCCCGGCGAGTGCCTGGCGCAGCGCGGACTCGTCGGTGGTCTGGGCCACCAACCCCCGCCGCTGCAGCTCGTCGAGGATCTCGCTCACGGTCTCGGCTCTCCTTCGTCGCGGTGACAGCGGCCGCCGGGCCGCACGGCACCACCCTGCCCTATCACCCGGCCTCGCCCGACACGCCTCTGGTGCGAGGGCCGCCCGTCGACCTCCGCCGCAGCCCTCGTGCGCCGCAGCACGGCAGGCTCAGTGCGGCGGGAGGGGGCGCACACGGACCTTGCCGGGCCGGTAGGGCGAGACGGTGCGCTCACCATGGAGGAAGAAACGCCACGGGTATGCCGTGCCGTCACCTCCCGGCCCGGACACCCCGACCCGGGGGCCCGTCCGGATGTGGGCGGGATCAAGCGGTGCGGCGGCCGCGCGGAGCTGGAGGTCGATCGTGCCGGGTGACCCGAGCCCGGCCGCAGGGCCACAGAAGTCGAGCGCGGTGTGTGCGCCGGTCAGACCCAGTGTCGTGGCCAGCTTGGCGGGCCCGCGACACCAGTCCCGTTCCGGCGCCTCCGGTCGGCGCGCGGCCGCGACCCCGTGGCCCGCGATGACCTCGCCCGCCCGGACGAGCACCGCCGAGGCATCGCCCACCGATCCGGTGACCAGGCAGAGCATCCAGTGCATGCCGTAGGTGAGGTAGACGTAGGTGACCCCAGGCCGGCCGAACACCGGCGCGTTGCGCGGTGTCTCACCCCGGAACGTGTGCGAGCCGGGGTCGATGCGATAGCCGTCGTAGGCCTCCGTCTCCGTGATCCGCACGGTGACGCCCCCGTGGCTGAGGGTGCACCCCAGCAGCTGGGGAGCCACCAGGAGGACGTGCCGCGCGAAGAACGACCGACCGAGCCGTCGCGGCACCGCTCAGCCCCGACCGACGCCGAAGGACCGCGCCCCCGCAGCCGCCTCGCGCGCGGCCACGAGCTGCTCACGCACCCGGACCGGCGCCGTGCCGCCGCGGGCGTCGCGGGAGGCGAGCGAGCCCTGGACGGACAACACCTCGCGCACCGCCGGCGTCAGACGTGGGTCGACGGCCGCCAGCTCCGCGTCCGTCAGGTCCCACAGCTCGATCCCCCGGGGCTCGCACTCGCGCACGCACGCGCCGGCGACCTCGTGGGCGACGCGGAAGGGGACGCCCTCGCGCACGAGCCACTCCGCGATGTCGGTGGCAAGCGCAAAACCCTGGGGCGCAAGGGATTCGAGACGCCCAGTGTGGAACTTCAGGGTCGCGACCATCCCGGAGAACGCCGGCAGGAGGACCTCGAGGGTGTCGACGGCGTCGAAGACCGGCTCCTTGTCCTCCTGCAGGTCGCGGTTGTAGGCCAGCGGGAGCGCCTTGAGCGTCGTGAGCAGTCCGGCGAGGTCGCCCACCAGGCGGCCGGCCTTCCCGCGGGCCAGCTCCGCGACGTCGGGGTTCTTCTTCTGCGGCATGATGCTCGACCCGGTGGAGTAGGCGTCGTCGAGGGTGACGTAGGAGAACTCCTTCGTGGCCCAGAGGACGATCTCCTCGGCGAGGCGGGAGACGTCGACGGCGATCATCGCTGCGACGAACGCGAACTCGGCTGCGAAGTCCCTGCTCGCGGTGCCGTCGATCGAGTTGTCCACCGAGCGCGAGAAGCCGAGCTCGACCGCCACCGCCTCGGGGTCGAGGCCGAGCGAGCTGCCCGCCAGTGCGCCGGAGCCGTAGGGCGAGACATCGGTCCGACGGTCCCAGTCCACGAGCCGGTCGACATCGCGCAGCAACGGCCAGGCGTGGGCGAGGAGGTGGTGCGCGAGCAGCACCGGCTGGGCGTGCTGCAGGTGGGTGCGCCCGGGCATCGCGACCTCGATGTGGGCCCCGGCCTGGGCGATCAGCGCGTCGACGACGTCGAGGACGAGACCGGAGACGACCCGGGCCTCGTCGCGCAGGTACATCCGGAAGAGGGTGGTCACCTGGTCGTTGCGAGAGCGACCGGCGCGCAGGCGTCCGCCGATGTCGGTGCCCGCGCGTTCGATGAGGCCGCGCTCGAGGGCCGTGTGCACGTCCTCGTCGTCGGGGGCCGGGGAGAAGCTGCCGTCGGCGACGTCCGCGTCGAGCCGGTCGAGGGCCTCGAGCATCGCCGCCAGGACCGGGGCGTCGAGCAGTCCGGCGGCGTGGAGCACCCGGGCGTGCGCCCGGGAGCCGGCGATGTCGTGGCGGGCCAGGCGCCAGTCGAAGTGGGTGCTCTTCGACAGGGCGGCGAGCGCGTCGGCAGGGGCCCCGGCAAAGCGTCCACCCCACAGGCTCACCGCGCTTCGACCGTCGCCGGCCGGCTGGTCCGACCCCTGCGTGGGTGGGCCGCCGGCCGGCTGGTCCTCGTCGGACATCGGCTGGTCCTCGTCGGACATCAGGTCTGCTCCTGGCTCAGTCGTGGGCACCGGTGAGGTCCAGCAGCCGCTTCGCCACCGTCCGACCTGTGCTCGTGGTGGTCGTGATGATGAGGATGGTGTCATCCCCGGCGATGGTGCCCACGACGTCCCCCAGGTGGGACTGGTCGATGCACGACGCCAGGTAGTTCGCCGCCCCCGGGGGGGTGCGCAGCACGACCTGGTTCGCCGAGGACTGGGCGCTCACGAGCAGCTCCTCACAGGCCCGCCGCAGCCGCACGGGCACCTCGTCGGTGGCGACCGTGGAGGGGAGCTGGCCGCCGCGGCCCGGCACGGCATACACGAGGGTGCGTCCGCGACGGACCTTGACCGCGCCCACCTCGACGAGGTCACGCGACAGAGTCGCCTGGGTGACGTCGATGCCGTCCGCGGCGAGGAGGGTGAGCAGCTCGCCCTGGGAGCGGACGTCGTGTCCGAGCAGGACCTCGACGACGCGCGACTGGCGGGCGGTGCGCGTGGTCGCCGTCATCCGGCGACTTCGGCGGCGTCGAGCAGCCCCGGCAGCGCGGCGAGGAAGGAGTCGATCTCGCCCTGACCCAGGATCAGCGGCGGGGCGAGGCGCAACGCGTCCGGCGCCACCGCGTTGACGAGGAATCCCGCCGCGCGGGCCAACGACATCGCGGACGCCGCGACGGGTTGCGTGAGCGTGATCGCCAGCAGCAGACCCCGGCCGCGGGTCCCCGAGACGCGCGGGTGTCCGAGTGCCTCGACACCGTCGGCCAGAGCGGCGCCCATCCCGGCGGCATGGGCGAGCAGTCCGTCGGTCTCGATGGTGCGGATCGTCGCGAGCCCCGCGGCACAGGCCAGCGGGTTGCCGCCGAACGTCGAACCGTGCTGGCCGCCGGTGAGCAGTCCCGTGACTGCGGGGCCGTAGGTAACCAGCGCTCCGACGGGCACTCCGCCGGCCAGGCCCTTGGCGAGGGTGACCGCGTCGGGGACGACGTCGGTCGCGTGGTGCGCGAGCCAGTGGCCGGTGCGGCCCATGCCGCACTGGATCTCGTCGAGGACCAGGAGTGCGCCGGCGCGGGTGGTCAGCTCACGCGCCAGTCGCAGGTATGCCGGGTCGGCGAGGATGACGCCCGCCTCGCCCTGGATCGGCTCGAGGACCACGGCAGCGAGGTCGTCGCCGGCCTCGGCCACTGCGGCCTCGAGGGCGGCGGTGTCGTTGTAGGGGACGTGGGTGACGCCGGGCATGAGGGGCTCGAAGGGGGCGCGATAGGCGACCTTCCACGTCAGCGCGAGGGCGCCCGTTGTCCTGCCGTGAAAGGCGTTCTGGGCCGCGATGATCCGCGAGCGCCCGGTGCGGCGGCTCAGCTTGATCGCGGCCTCGATCGCCTCGGCGCCGGAGTTGGAGAAGAAGACGCCGGAGCCCTCGGGGGCCCGGCAGATCTCGATGACCTTCTCGGCCAGCTCGACCTGCGGCTCGGACGTGAAGAAGTTCGAGATGTGCATGACCTGCGAGACCTGCTTGGTGATCGCCTCGACGAGGGCCGGGTGGCCGTGGCCGAGGGTGTTGACGGCGATGCCCCCGAGCAGGTCGAGGTAGCGCTTGCCGTCGACGTCGACGACGTAGCAGCCGTCGCCGTGGGACAGCACGGTCTGTGGGACACCGAAGACGGGGATGAGGGCTGCGCGGTAGCGGTCGAGGAGCTCGTCGGCGTGCGTCATGGGTGCACCACTGTCGTGAGCCCCGGCTCGTCGGGGACCACCATCGTGCCGATGCCCTCGTCGGTGAAGACCTCGAGCAGGAGCGAGTGGGGCTGACGCCCATCGATGACGTGCGCCTGGGGGACGCCGCCGTCCACCGCCCGGATGCAGGCCTCGAGCTTGGGCACCATGCCGGACTCGACCGTGGCCAGCAGCTCGCGGGCATCGGTGAGCGCCAACCGTGACAGCAGCGAGTCGGGCTCGGGCCAGTTGGCGTAGATGCCCTCGACGTCGGTTAGGACGACGAGCTTATGGGCCTTCAGGGCCACGGCGATCGCCGATGCGGCCGTGTCGGCGTTGACGTTGAGGATTTGTCCCTCCGCGTCGAGGTCGGGCGCGACCGTCGAGACCACCGGGATGCGCCCGGCGTCGAGGATGTCGGTGACGGCCGACGGGTTGACGCTCGCGACGTCGCCGACGAGGCCGAGGTCGACCTCCTGGCCGTCGACGAGGCCGGTGCGCTTGCGGGCGCCGAGTAGGCCGGCGTCCTCACCGGACAGGCCCACCGCCAGGGGCCCGTGCTGGTTCAGCAGGCCGACGAGCTCGCGCCCGACCTGGCCGGTCAGGACCATCCGCACGACCTCCATCACCTCGGGGGTCGTCACCCGCAGGCCACCCTTGAACTCGCTCGTCAGGCCGAGCCGGTCGAGCATCACGGCGATCTGCGGACCGCCGCCGTGGACGACGACCGGCCGCAGCCCGGCATACCGGAGGAAGGCGACGTCCTGCGCGAAGGCGAGCTTCAGCCCGTCGTCGAGCATCGCGTTGCCGCCGTACTTGACGACGACGAGGGCGCCCCGGAAGCGCTCGAGCCAGGGCAGCGCCTCGACGAGGGTCTGCGCCTTGCCCGCGGCGACGCGCAGGGCGGCGGCGTCGATGACGCCACGGATGTCGGACATGGGACAGTCCTCCTCAGGAGCTGTAGGCGGAGTTCTCGTGGACATAGTCGTGCGTGAGGTCGTTGGTCCAGATCGTCGCGGTGTCCGCGCCCGCGTGGAGGTCGACGAGGACGTGGACGGTGCGGGCGCTGAGGTCGACCTCCGACCGGTCCTGCCCGACGCCGCCTGCGCGACAGACCTGGACTCCGTTCATCGACACGTCGAGCTCGTCGGCCTCGAACCGGGCCGCGGTGGTCCCGACGGCGGCGAGCACGCGGCCCCAGTTGGGATCGGCGCCGAAGATGGCGCACTTGAAGAGGGCGTTGCGGGCGATCGACCGAGCGACCTCGAGGGCCTCGTCGACCGAGGCGGCGGAGCGCACCTCGATCTCGATGTCGTGGTGGGCCCCCTCGGCGTCGGCGATGAGCTGTCGGGCGAGGTCGAGGCAGACGCGCGTCGCGGCGGCGCTGAGCTCGGCCGCGCTGACCCGGGCGCCCGATGCGCCGGACGCCAGCAGCAGCACCGTGTCGTTGGTCGACTGGCACCCGTCGGAGTCGATCCGGTCGAAGCTCACCGACGTGGCCGCGCGCAGGCTCGGCGCCAGGTCGTCGGGCTCGATGACGGCGTCGGTCGTGATGACGACGAGCATCGTCGCCAGGGACGGGGCGAGCATGCCTGCGCCCTTGGCCATACCCGAGAGGGACCAGCCGTCGCCCGCATGGGTGGCCTGCTTGGGGACGGTGTCGGTCGTCATGATCGCCCGGGCTGCGTCCTCGTGCCCGCTGGTGTCGAGGGCCGCAGCGGCGACATCGACGCCCGCGAGGAGGAGGTCCATCGGGAGCCGTTCGCCGATCAGGCCCGTCGAGCAGACGGCGACGTCGGTGGCCGAGATGCCCAGGACCCGCGCGACGTGCTCGGCGGTGCGGTGCGTGTCGAGGAACCCCGGGGCCCCGGTGCAGGCGTTGGCGCCGCCGGAGTTGAGCACGACGGCGTCGACCCGCCCGTCAGCCAGGACCCGGCGGGACCAGGTGACCGGCGCCGCGACGACCCGGTTGCTCGTGAACACGGCGGCGGCGTGGTGATCGGGGCCGTCGTTGATGATCAGGGCGAGGTCGGGCTGGCCGCTGGTCTTGAGACCAGCGGTGACGCCGGCCGCGCGAAAGCCCTGGGGCAGCTGGACGTCGGTCACGGTGCCACTCCTGCCATCGGGAGCCCGGTCGTCTCGTCGAGGCCGAGCGCGAGGTTGGCACATTGGATCGCCGCGCCCGCCGTGCCCTTGGTGAGGTTGTCGATGGCGGACACCACGACGACGCGCCCGGCGCTCTCGTCGAGGACCACCTGCAGCAGCACGTGGTTGCTGCCGACGACGTCGGCGGTGCGCGGCCACTGCCCGTCGGGCAGGACATGGACGAACGGCTCCTCCTCGTATGCCGTGAGCCAGGCCCCACGGACGTCTGCCGCGGTCGTGCCGGGCAGGACCCTCGCCGTGCAGGTCGCCAGGATGCCGCGCGACATGGGGGCCAGGGTCGGCGTGAAGGACAGGGTGACCGGCGCTCCCGCGGCAGCGGTGAGGTTCTGGACGATCTCCGGGGTATGCCGGTGGCTGCCACCGACGCCATAGGGCGACATCGAGCCCATCACCTCCGCGCCGAGCAGGTGGGCCTTGAGTCCCTTCCCGGCCCCGGACGTGCCGCTCGCCGCGACGATGACGACGTCGTCCGGGGACAGCAAGCCGGCCGCAAACCCCGGAGCGAGCGCCAGGGAGGCGGCCGTCGGGTAGCACCCGGGGACGGCGATCCGACGGGCTCCGACGAGGCCGGCACGGGTCCGGCCGCCGCCGTGGACCGGGAGCTCGGGCAGGCCGTAGGGCCAAGAACCGGCGTGGTCGCTGTCGTAGAACCGCGTCCACGCGGCGGGGTCGCTCAGCCGGAAGTCGGCGCCGCAGTCGATGACGACGACGTCCTCGGGGAGCCGCCCGGCAAGGGCCGCAGACGCACCGTGCGGGAGGGCGAGGAACACGACGTCGTGTCCCGAGAGGGTCGCCGCCGTCGTCGGCTGGAGCTGCCTCGAAGCCAGCGGCACGAGGTGGGGGTGGACCTCGCCGAGCAGCCGGCCTGCGGACGAGTCGGCGGTCAGGGCGCCGATGGTGATCCGGGGATGACCCAACAACAACCGCAGGAGCTCCCCCCCGGCATACCCGCTGGCGCCTGCCACTGCCGCTGTCGTCATGTGCATGATCATACATGAACGTGATGATCTATGCAGACGCCACCTCCTCGGTGCCCTTCTTCGGTGGAGGTATATCCGGGACCTCTAGCGCTCGGATATACCTCCACCCGTGACGTGGGCGGGGTCTGGTGGGCGGGGTCTGGTGGGCGGGCGGGTCAGCGCTGGGTGGCGCCGACGGCCAGGGTTGCTGAAGCCACCGCGGCGTCCCGGAAACCGTTGACCTCCTCGGTCGTCAGGGTCCGGTCGCTCGCGCGGAACACGAGCCGGTAGGCCAGCGACTTCCTGCCGCCGCCGACCTGCTCGCCGACGTAGACGTCGAAGAGTGTCACCGCCTCCAGGAACTCCCCCGCACCCGAGCGCAGGGCGGCCTCCACCTCGGCTGCCGTCACCTGGTCGTCGACGACGAGGGCGACGTCGGTGAGCGCGGGCGGATGGGTGGAGAACGGCTCGAACTGGGTCGTCGGCGCGCTGGCCCGGGTCAGGACGTCCACGTCGAGCTCGGCGGCGCAGGTGCGGGACGGGAGCCCAAGTGCCGCAAGGGCCTTCGGGTGCAGCTCTCCGGCGTGACCGACGAGCGTGCCGTCGGTCAGCGTGATCCGGGCGCAGCGCCCCGGGTGCCACGGGGCATGGTCGGTGTCGGCCTCGACCCGGGTCTCCACCGCCAGCGCCGTCGCGACAGTGGTCGCCGCCTCCACGACGTCGGCCCACGTCGCCACCCGACCGGCGCCCCACCAGCCGGAGCGCTCGGACTCACCGCAGACGATCAGCGCCACCCGGCGCGGCTGCGGCGGGACGGCGTCGTTGATGGCCGCGATGGTCGCGTCATCGGGCCGGGCACCCACGCCGGGGACCGGGGCCGTGTGGCTGGAGTCCGGCCCGGGCCGCGTCACGAGACCGACCTCGAACAGGGCGATGTCCTTGTGCCCGCGGGAGAGGTTGCGCCGGGCGGCCTCGACGAGGGTCGACAGGACCGACGTGCGCATCAGGGGCAGCTCGTCGGAGAGGGGGTTCGCCACCCGGACCGCGTTGCGCCGGTCGTCGTCCGCGTCGAGACCGAAGGCGTCGGCCAGCTGCTCCGACACGAAGGGGTAGGTGAGCACCTCGACGAGACCGCGGCCGACGAGGGCGTTGGCCACGATGCGGCGCACTCGTTGCCCGTGGGTCAGGCCCCGACCGCCGGACGGCGTCGGGTTGAGCGACGGGATCCGGGCGTAGCCGTCGATCCGCGCGACCTCCTCGGCGTAGTCCGGCCCGTCGACGAGGTCGGGCCGCCAGGAGGGCGGCGTCACGCTGACGAGGTCAGGCATTTCGCCGTTCGCCGTATCGCCGCCCTCGACGACCAGGCAACCCAGCTGGCGGAGGATCTCGACGACCCGCTCGCGGGGGTATTCCACCCCGACGAGCCGGGACGGGCCCGTCACGTCGAGCTCGAACCCCCGTCGTGGTGACGTCTCGTCGAGGTCGGTGACCCCGTCGTCGACGGTGCCGCCCCCGTGCTCGACGAGCAGGTCGACCGCCCGTTGGGCGGCCGCGGCGGGCAGGGCTGGGTCGACGCCGCGCTCGAAGCGCTTCGACGCCTCGGTGACGAGCCGGTGCCGGCGCGAAGACCGGGCGACGGTGGTCGGGTCGAAGTGGGCGGCCTCGACCAGGACGTCGGTCGTCGACGCGTCCACCTCGGAGGTCTCCCCGCCCATGACCCCGGCGATGGCGAGCGGCACGTCGCCGCCGTCGGTGATGAGCAGGTCCTCGGGGTCCAGGGTGCGCACGACGTCGTCGAGGGTCGTCAGTCGCTCCCCCGCCCTGGCGCGGCGGACCTCGACGGCGCCGCTGAGCTTGGCGACGTCGAAAGCGTGCAGCGGCTGGCCCAGCTCGAGCATGACGTAGTTCGTCACGTCGACGGCGAGCGAGATCGGGCGCATCCCCATCTGGGTCAGGCGCCGCTGCATCCAGGCGGGCGACGGCGCGGTCGGGTCGATGCCACGCACGATCCGCGCGACGTACCGGTCACAGCCCGCGCGGCCCTCGAGCGGGACGTCGTCGGCCAGCCGCACGGCATATCCGCCGTCGTTGGCCCGGGGCGTCCGGACCGCCGCCGGGTCACGGAAGCCGTCCTCGGGCGAGCCCTGGGCATGCCAGTACTCCCGGGCGAGGCCGCGCAGGGAGAAACAGTAGCCGCGGTCCGGGGTGACGTTGACCTCGACGACCTCGTCACCGAGGCCGAGGAGCGCGATGGCGTCGTCGCCGGGATCGAGGCCCGCGACGGCGTCGGCGCCGAGGTAGTCCGCGAGGACGATGATGCCGGCGTGGTCCTCGCCGAGCCCGAGCTCGTCCTCCGCGCAGATCATCCCGTTGGACATCCGGCCGTAGGTCCTGCGCGCCGCGATGGCGAAGTTGCCCGGGAGGACGGCGCCGGGCAGGACGACCACGACGAGGTCGCCGACCACGAAGTTCGTTGCCCCGCAGACGATCTCCTGGGGAATCCCCTCGGTCAACCGCTGTCCGTGGGGACCGACATCGACGGTGCAGTAGCGGATCGGCTTGCCGTTCTTCTGCACCTGCTCGTCGAGCGAGAGCACCCGGCCCACGACGAGCGGGCCGGTGATGTCACCGCCGTGCAGGTCCTCCTCCTCGAGACCGACGGACACGAACGACGCCGCGACGTCGCGCCCGGTGGCGGTCGGCGCGAGGTCGACGTACTCCATGAGCCATCGCAGCGGTGCCCGCACGTCAGACCTCCATCCCGAACTGCTGCGAGAAGCGGACGTCGCCCTCGACGATGTCCCTCATGTCGGTGACTCCATGTCGCAGCTGCAATGCCCTCTCGATGCCGAGTCCGAAGGCGAAGCCGGTGTAGACGTCGGGGTCGATGCCGCAGGCGGTCAGCACCTTGCGGTTGACCATGCCCGAGCCGCCGAGCTCGATCCAGCCCGAGCCGCCACAGGTGCGGCAGGCGACGCTGTCGTCGGCGCGCCCCGAGCCGTGGCAGGCGAAGCACTCGAAGTCCGTCTCCATCGACGGCTCGGTGAAGGGGAAGTAGGAGGCGCGCACGCGGGTGCGGGTCCCCGCACCGAACATCACCCGCACGAAGTGATCCAGGGTGCCGCGCAGGTGCGCCATCGTCAGGCCCCTGTCGACGGCCAGCGCCTCGATCTGGTGGAAGACGGGGGTATGCGTGGCGTCCAGCTCGTCGGTCCGGAAGACCTTGCCGGGGGCCACGACGTAGATCGGCGGGTCGCGGTCGAGCATCGTGCGAATCTGGACGGGCGACGTCTGGGTGCGCAGGACGAGCCCACCGTCTGGCGGGTCGACGAAGAAGGTGTCCTGCATCTGGCGGGCCGGGTGGTCCTTGCCGAGGTTGAGTGCATCGAAGTTCATCCACTCGGACTCGACCTCAGGCCCCTCGACGACCTCCCAGCCCATGCCGGTGAAGGCATCCATCAGGCGCTCGGTGGTCAGCTCGAGGGGATGGCGGGCGCCCGCGGGCCGGCGAGCGACCGGGGTCGTGACGTCGACCGACTCCTCGACGAGGATCCGCCGGTCGCGCTCCTCCTCGAGCTCGGCCAGGCGGGCCGCGTGGGCCCGGCCGAGCTCGACCATCGCCGCCCCCACGCGCTTGCCCGCCTCCGCCTTCGCGCTCGGCGGAAGGGCCCCGATCTCACGCTTGGCGAGGGCCACGGTCCCCTTGTCGAGGTGCGCGAGCCGGGCGGTCTTGAGCTCCTCCAGCGAGCCGGCCGACCGGAACGCCGCAGTGGCCGCGATGACCGCGTCATCGAGGTGGGTGGGGTCGAGGTCAGCGACCTCGACCGGGTCGTACTGCTTGTTGGGTCCAGACATCGCTTTCACTTCTCGTCGGTCGAGCGCACGAATCACCCTGACGCTGCGGGCTCGTCGGGGTCGCCGCCCGAGTCTAGGTGCAGGGCGCCGGACGGTGGTGCGGGATCCGCCGAGGCGAGCAGAGGTGGGCTACTGGAGGTGCTCCGGGGCTCCGGTCGGGAGCACCACCCGGAACTCGGCAGCGCCTCCGGCCGTCCGCCCCACCGAGATCCGGCCGCCGTGCGCCTCGACGAGCCCGCGCACGATGTACAGGCCGAGCCCGGTGCTGCCTCGCTTCGAGCCGTGCCAGAACCGGTTGAAGATCAGGGGAAGGTGCTCCTCGGGCACACCGTCGCCCTCGTCCGAGACGATGACCACGATCGCGGGCCGTCCCGACGCGACCTCCCCGGTGTCGGCCCTGATCTGCAGGGTGACCGTCCCGGCCCCGTGGCGAATCCCGTTCTCGAGGAGGTTGCCGAGGATCTGCTGGATCCGGTCCGGATCAGCCCAGACCTCAGGCAGCTCGGGGTCGCACTCGACCACGATCCGCACCTCCACGGGGCTGGCCGTCTCGATCCGCTCGATGTGGCGCCGCGCCAGCGCCTCGAGGTCGACCGGTTGAGTGCGCACGTCGAGCCGCCCGGCGTCGATCCGCGACACGTCGAGCAGCTCGGTGATCAGTCGCGTAACGCGGTCGGCGTCGATCTCGATCGTCTCGATCATGAACCGCTTCTGCTCATCGGTGAACTTGTCCCACCGCCGCAGCAGGGTGGTCGAGAAGCCCTTGACCGACGTCAGGGGTGATCGCAGCTCGTGGGCGATGGTCGAGATGAGGGCGGCATGGTCCTGCTCGGCGCGCTGGCGCGCCTTCGCGTCGCGCACCGACATCAGCACCCGCTCGACGGGACCGCGGCGCCCCTCCCGGATGTACTTCGCCGTGATGAGGACCTCCGCGCCCGTCGCGGTCCAGAGCAGCTTCTCACGGTGTCCCTTGACGATGTGCAGGGTGCGCCACGGATCGGCGAGGTCCCACCAGGACCGTCCGTCGCTGTCTCGCAGCGGAAGGCCGTCCTGGACCGCGCGACCGAAGAGCTGGCGTTCGTCCATGCCGAGGATCCGTCCCGCTCGGCTGTTGGCGTAGCGGACCACACCCCCCCCGTCCACGACCACCAGCCCGTCGGGCAGGACCTCGGACATCGCGACGACATGCGCAGGCGCTCCCAGTGCCTGGGTGTCTGCGACGTCGGCGGGCAGCGTCATGCCGTGGAGCCTACCGATGCCCTGGGCGCACGAGTGGCCCGGTCACTGTGGCCGACGCTGGGCGGTCGCCGAGGCATAGAGGCAGATCGTCGCGGCCATCGCGAGGTTGAGCGACTCGGCCCTGCCGTGGATCGGGACCCGCACGACGTGGTCGCACCGCCCCCGGACCTCCCCGGGCAGGCCCCACGCCTCGTTGCCCATGACCCAGGCATGCGGGCCGCTGAGGTCCACGTCACCAAGGAGGAGCTCCCCCGCGCCGTCGGCAGCGAGCAGCAGGAGCCCGGCTGCGCGAACCTGCTCGACGATCTCGTCGATGCCCAGGCCGGTCACGACGGGCAGGTGGAAGAGCGAGCCCGCCGTGGAGCGCACCACCTTGGGACCGAAGACGTCCACGCTGTTGTCGCTGATGACGACCGCATCCGCCCCGGCCGCGTCGGCGCCGCGCAGGACGGTGCCGGCATTGCCGGGGTCGCGCACGTTGATGAGGACGCACAGCAACCGCGGACGCAGGGCGAGGACGTCCTTGAGCGACGCCGTGGCGACGCGGCATACTGCGAGCAGTCCCTGGGGTGCATCGGTCTCGACCATCGCGGCGAGGACCTCGCCGCTCACCTCGTGGACTGCCAGCCCGACGGACACGGCGGCCTGGACCAGGTCGCCGTGGCGGACGACCGCGTCGGGCGTGGCGTAGACCCCACGTACGAGGTCGGGGCGGTGGGACACCGCCTCACGCACCGACTGGGGCCCCTCGGCAACGAAGAGCCCCTGTCGGGAACGGACCGCGCGCCGGGACAACGCCCGCACCGCCCTGACCCGATCCGATCGGGGGTTGGTCAGCACCGGACCCTCATGGTGCCTGTGTCATCGATCCTGTGTCCCGGCGCGCCGGTGTGCTGCCGCTCAGGCGGCCGTGCTCGCGTCGGCCTTGTCCTCGGTCACGGGGACGTTGGCGCGGGCGATCTCGACCAGGGTCGCGAACGCGACCTCGTCGTTGACCGCCATGTCGGCGAGGATCTTGCGATCGACCTCGACGCCCGAGGCCTTGAGGCCCTGAATGAAACGGTTGTAGGTCATGCCGTTGGCGCGGGCGCCGGCGTTGATGCGCTGGATCCACAGCCGACGGAAGTCACCCTTGCGGGCGCGACGGTCGCGGTAGGCATACCCGAGTGAGTGGGTGACCTGCTCCTTGGCCTTGCGGTAGAGCCTGGAGCGCTGCCCGCGGTATCCGCTGGCGCGCTCGAGGGTCACCCGGCGCTTCTTCTGGGCGTTGACGGCCCTCTTCACGCGTGCCACGTGAGTTCTCCTTCTGCTGGTGCTGGGTGTCTGTCGGAGCGTCTGCTACTTGCCGAGGAGCTTCTTGACCTTCTTGGCATCGGGCTTCGCGAGCTGGACGTCATTGGCGATGGACCGCATCTTCTTGCTCGACTTGTGCTCGAGCAGGTGGCGACCGCCGGCCTGCTCACGCATGACCTTGCCCGTGCCCGTGAGGCGGAAGCGCTTCTTCGCACCGCTGTGCGTCTTCATCTTCGGCATGGCTGGCGATCTCCTTCATTCGTTGCGTCCTGGGCGGGGCGGGCCCGTCAGGTCGTGCGGGTGTCGTGCGGGTGTCGTGCGGGTGACGTGTGGGTCAGGCCGACGCGTCGGTCTGGGCCTCTGGGGCGTCCTGCTCGGCGGACGGCACCCGGGGCGCGTCGTCCTGGACGGCGTCCGCCTGGGGCGCATCGCCCTGGACGGAGGCGCCCTGGCCGAGCTCGTCCTTCGGGGCCTCGGGGCCGAGGTTGTCCTCGACCCGGTCGTCCTCACGACGGCGGCGCTGCTCGGCCTTGGCCTCGGACTTCCGCTTCGTCGGACCGAGGACCATGATCATGTTGCGGCCGTCCTGCTTCGGGCTGGACTCGACGAACCCGAGTTCGCCGACGTCCTCCGCGAGGCGTTGCAGGAGCCGGAAGCCGAGCTCCGGGCGTGACTGCTCGCGGCCGCGGAACATGATCGTCACCTTGACCTTGTCGCCGGCCTTGAGGAACCGCTCGACGTGGCCCTTCTTGGTGCCGTAGTCGTGCGGGTCGATCTTCGGGCGGAGCTTGATCTCCTTGATGACCGTGTTGACCTGGTTCTTGCGTGCTTCTCGGGCCTTCATGGCCGCTTCGTACTTGAACTTGCCGAAGTCCATGAGCTTGGCGACCGGAGGGCGTGCCATCGGGGCCACCTCGACGAGGTCGAGATCTGCCTCCGCGGCGAGACGCAACGCGTCCTCGACGCGGACGATGCCCACCTGTTCGCCGTTGGGGCCGACCAAGCGCACTTCCGGGACCCGGATGCGCTCGTTGATGCGAGGCTCGCTGATGTGGTGCTCCTTCGAGGTCGGGAAAGGTGTCGACCACCTCGGACGACGAGAAAGGCTCCTCGCCACCATCGGTGCGCGAGAAGCCTGCTTCCCCTCCGTTCCCAGGTATGCCGGGCAGTCACCTGCCTGACACGGCGCACGGGCACCCGCTCCCCGCGACGCGGGGACCTGGCAGACCATGTCCGGACCCTGGACCCGGCGACCTGTGGAACTGGCGATCGGCGCGGGTGGAAGCGTGCTGCTTCACTTGCACGACGAGCCCTCGAGACGTCCTCGGACTCATCTGGTCCATCTCAGGGTATCAGCGGGGCCCGTCAGGTCCCAATCGCGTGACTGACCGCGTCTCGTCGCGGGGCGGCGCCCGGATCCGCCCCCGTAGACGTCGCGGCGTCTCCCGACCGGGAGGCCGGTCCGTGCCCTCGGCGGCGCGTGACCACGATCGCTCCCACCACGGCGACGAGCAGGCCCGCGACACTGACCGAGACGAACCCCGCGGGCCACCCGCCGCCGTCGATCGCGAACCCCGCGACGGGCGCGCCGAGGGCGGCGCCGGCGGTCATCGACGAGCCGTGCCAGCCCATCGCCTCGCCCCGAGCGCGTTCAGGGACGATCCGGCTGAGGTGGTCGACGGTCGCGGTGATCGTCGGGGCGCAGAAGATGCCCGAGACGACGAGGAGGAGCACGAGCACCGGCAGGTCTGTTGCGAGCGCGACCGGCGCCGTGGCGAGGGCCAGGCCCCCGAGCAGCCAGAACACGGACACCGAGCGGTGCCAGGCGCCGTAGACCACCCCGCCGAGGACGGAGCCGAACGCCCACAGCGCGAGGACCCAGCCGATGTGCTGCTGCGCCCCCAGGGCTCGCAGGCTGGCGATGATCGACACGTCGGACCCGGACAGCACGACGGTGGACGCGGCCGCGGCGGCGAGGACGGCGAACAAGGGCAGACCGAGCCACTCCCGGCGCGGCGGGGCCGGGGTCTCGGCGGAGGCATCGTGGTCGCCGCGCAGGCGGGGGTTGAGCACCCACAGGACCGTGCCGGCGACGATCGAGAGCCACTCGAAGACGAGGATCGCCCACGCCGTGTCCCACACCGTGGCGGCCCACACCCCGAGGGCCGGGCCGGCCATGAAGGAGAGCTCGGTGGCGACGGAGTCGAGGGACAGGGCCGTGCGTCGCTGCTCCTGAGGCACGGCGTTGATGATGATCTGCCGGACGATCGAGAAGGTCGGCACGACGAAGAGACCGGCCATCGCCGCCAGGCCCATCAGCCACCAGTAGTCCACCCACGGGGCGATCGACCAGCAGACGGCCTGGACGATCAGGGACGGCAGCACGACCCGGCGCAGTCCGCGTCGGTCGAGCAACCGGCCCCGCCAGGGTCCCGAGACGGCGATGGCGACCGTGGCCGCGCTCGTCACCAGGCCGGCCGCGCCGTAGGACCGGTGCAGCGCATTCACGACGTGCAGGGTGAGCAGGACGCCTCCGGCGAACAGGGGGATCCGGATGAAGAGCCCGAGCAGCAGCCCCAGGCGTGCATCGGGGACGGCCAGGACGGGACGGTAGGCGGACAGCTGCATCCCCTCAGCGTGTCACCCCTCACCGACGGGCCGCGACCGGTTTGCCGGGAGTCGCCGGAACACCGACAGTTTGCTTGACTCGTTCCAGACAACGTGGTTTGGTTGATCGATGATCTCCGAGCTCGAGCGTCGCCTGCGTGCCGTCGACCTGCGGGTCACGGGCCCGCGGCTCGCCGTCCTCGCCGAGCTGGACATCCACCCCCATGCCGACGCCGACACGATCGCCACCGGGGTACGTCGTCGTCATCACCCCGTCTCGACGCAGGCGGTCTACAACGTGCTCGGCGTCCTGACCGAACGTGGCCTCGTGCGGCGCATCGAGCCGGCCGGCTCCCCGGCCCGCTACGAGAACAGGGTCGGCGACAACCACCACCACATCGTCTGCCGCTCCTGCGGGCTGATCGGCGACGTGGACTGCGCGGTCGGCGAGGCCCCCTGCCTCGACCCGAGCACGACCCACGGCTTCGTCGTCGACGAGGCGGACGTCACCTACTGGGGCTACTGCCCAGCCTGCCAGACCTCACGAGCTGCCGACGCCGCGGCGCCGGCCGAACGGCATACCCACGTCCACCCGAAAGTGAAGGAGACACCATGACTGCCAGCACGGACTCCACCAAGGAGTCGATCGAGACGGCCCCCTCGAAGGAGGCCCACCTCGGCTCCACGACCGACAACGGCGCTCCCGCCGTCAGCGACCGCAACTCGCTGACCCTCGGCGCGGACGGCCCGATCCTGCTCCACGACGTGCACTTCCTCAACCAGATGGCGCACTTCAACCGCGAGCGCATCCCGGAGCGCAACGTGCACGCCAAGGGCTCGGGTGCCTTCGGCACCTTCGAGACCACCGAGGACGTCTCGAAGTACACCAAGGCCGCCCTCTTCCAGCCCGGGGTCTCCACCGACATGCTCGCCCGCTTCTCCACCGTCGCCGGCGAGCAGGGCTCCCCCGACACGTGGCGCGACCCGCGCGGCTTCTCGCTGAAGTTCTACACGACCGAGGGCAACTACGACCTCGTCGGCAACAACACGCCGGTCTTCTTCATCCGCGACACGATGAAGTTTCCGCACTTCATCCGCAGCCAGAAGCGGATGGGTGGCTCGGGCCTGCGCGACAACCACATGCAGTGGGACTTCTGGTCGCTCAGCCCGGAGTCGGCCCACCAGGTCACTTACCTCATGGGTGACCGCGGCATCCCCAAGACGTTCCGCCACATGAACGGCTACGGCTCGCACACGTTCTTGTGGATCAACGCGGCCGGCGAGAAGCACTGGATCAAGTACCACTTCCACAGCGACCAGGGTGTCGAGGGCCTGACCGGCGACGAGGCCACCCGCATCGCGGGCGAGGACGCGGACCACCACCGCCGCGACCTCTACGAGTCCATCGACGCGGGCAACTTCCCGAGCTGGACGCTGTCGATCCAGGCCATGCCGTTCGAGGAGGCGAAGACCTATCACTACAACCCGTTCGACCTGACGAAGGTCTGGCCGCACAGCGACTTCCCGCTCATCAAGGTGGGCACGATGACGCTGAACAAGAACCCGGACAACTTCTTCGCGCAGATCGAGCAGTCGGCGTTCGAGCCCTCGGCGGTCGTGCCCGGCATCGGGTTCTCCCCGGACAAGATGCTGCTCGGACGGGCCTTCGCCTACTCCGACACGCACCGCTACCGGATCGGCCCGAACTACCTGCAGCTGCCGGTGAACCGCCCCCGCGTGGAGCTCAACACCTACACGCAGGACGGCCCGATGGCCTTCGAGCACAACGGCAACGCCCCGGTCTACGCCCCGAACAGCATGGGCCGTGGCTACGCCGACCAGGTCGGCGAGGTCGAGGACGGCTGGGAGACCGACGGCGCCATGGTCCGGCAGGCCTACACCCTGCGTGCGGACGACGACGACTTCGGTCAGGCCGGCCTGCTCGTGCGCGAGGTGTGGGACGACGCCCAGCGTGAGGCGTTCGTCGCGACGGTGGCAGGCCACCTCCTCGGCGGAGTCAAGAGTCCCGTGCTCGAGCGGGCGTTCGACTACTGGAAGAACGTCGACGCCGACACCGGCAAGAGGATCGAGGAGATGGTCCTCGCCGGCAAGGGCGGGACCAACCCCGGTGGCGAGGCCGACGACGCCAGGAAGATCGAGAACCCCATCGTCGAGAGCGCGACCTACGCCCGGACCTGACCCGTCGATCACCCTCACCGGCGCAGAACGTATGCCGTGCACCCGCCCCCGGGTGCACGGCATACGCGTGTCAACCGCATACGTGCGTCAGGGTTAGCGCGCAGCTCAGCCGACGAGCACGACGACCGTGTGGATCACCAGCCCCACGAGCCCCCCGACGATGGTGCCGTTGATCCGGATGAACTGCAGGTCGCGGCCGACGAAGAGCTCGACCCGGTCGGCCGTCTCCTTGCCGTCCCAACGGTTGATGGTGTGGCTGATGACCTCGGTCAGCTCCTGCCCGTAGCGTGCCACGAGGAACGAGGCGAGGTCCGCGACGTATCCGTCGAGACGGGTCTGCAGGTCGGCGTCGGCACGGACCTGTGCGGCGAAGCGTCCGACCTCCGACCGGGCCCGGCTGCGCAGCGGTCCGTCGCCGTCCGCGAGCGCGGCGACGAGGGCGCTCCGGAAGGCCTTCCACAAGGACACGCCCGTGGCGAGCAGCTGCGGGTGGTCGAGGACGCGCAGCTTGAGGCGCTCGGCCCGAGCCATCGTCGGCTCGTCGTGGAGCAGGTCGTCGGACAGCTGGATGAGCAGGTCGTCCAAAGCGATCCGGGCATGGTGTCGGGGGTCGTCGCGGATGTCCGCGACCCACCGCAGCGCCTCGGCGTGCATCCGCTTGATGACGACCTCGTTGAGGCGCGGGGGCGTCCACCACGGAGCGCGCTCTCCAAGGATGGCACCGAAGGCGGTCTCGTTGGCGAGGAGCCACCGCTCGGCTTCGGCCAGGGCGAGGTCCACGAGGCCGTGGTGCGCCCGGTCCCGCACGATCTCCCCCAGGAGGCTGCCCGCCACCGGGCTGATCGGCTCCTCGCGAAGCCGGGGCAGGATCGCCTCCTCGACGAGCTCGGCGACCGCCTCGTCCCGCATCCGCTGCAGGCCGATGGTGATGACGTTGGCGCCCTCGTCGACGACCCGGCGGGCGTTGTCCGGCTCCGCGAGCCACGCCGCGACGCGCTGACTCACCCGGGCGGTGAGGACCCGCTCGCGGATGATCTCCTCGCGCAGGAAGTTCTCGCCCATGAAGTCCTGCAGGCTGCGCGCGAGCAGGTCCTTGCGCCGCGGGATGAGCGCCGTGTGCGGGATCGGGACACCCAGCGGATGGCGAAAGAGCGCCGTCACGGCGAACCAGTCGGCCATCGCCCCGACCATCGACGCCTCCGCACCGGCGTGGACGAATCCCCAGAACCCGTCGTCCGCGCGGCTGAGCGTCGCGAGGAAGACGACGGCAGCGAAGAGCAGCAGCGACAGGGCCACGAGACGCATCTGGCGCAGGCCGCGGCGCCGCTCGGCGTCGGCCTCCGGGTCCGAGGCCATGGCCAGGGTCATCGACGACCTCGACACCCGCCTCTGCTTGGTCACCGTCTCTCCTTCGTCCCCGTCTCGCCTGCATCGCGGGCGCGGCCACCGAGCAGCGGCCCATCTCTGCCGAGGAACCTACCCGAGCGTCCCGTCAACGCCTCGCGGCACTGGTCGGGTTCCGGGTCGCCCCGGTCGCCCCAGTCGCCCCGGGTCGGGCGGCTCGGCGCCGGGCGGTAGCGTCACCTCATGGCGCGGATCTACCACCTCGCGGATCCCGACCTGTGGGCGCAGGCCGCCCCGTCGGGCAGCTATACCCAGTCGTCGCGGGACCTGACGCTCGCCGAGCAGGGGTTCATCCACTGCTCCGACCGACACCAGTGGCCGATGGTGCGGGGCGCGTTCTACGGCGACGTCGCCAGTGACCTCGTGCTGCTCGAGATCGACCCCGGACTGCTCGACGCACCACTCGTGCGCGAGGTCGGCAACCCGACGACCGGTGAGGAGTTCCCCCACCTCTACGGACCGCTCAACGTGTCGGCCGTCGTGCGGACCCACGTCCTGGCCGCTCCCCACGCCGCCAGTGGGTCCTGACCCGACCCGAACACCATGGTGACCGGATCGTGATCGGGCCGACAGTAGAGTTCGACGGGTGCCGCCGCAACCGCGTGAGCTCGTGCTGGTCGTCGAGGACGACCCGGCGATTGCCTCGATGATCACCCTGCAGCTCGAGGTTTCGGGCTATCAGACGCTCGTCGAACGGGACGGGCTGGCGGCCCTGCGCGCGGTGCGGACCCGGCAGCCGGCGGTCGTGCTCCTCGACATCGGCCTCCCCGGGATGGACGGCATCGCCGTGTGCCGGATCCTGCGGGGCGAGGACAACTGGACGCCGATCCTCTTCGTCACCGCCCGCGACGACGAGGTCGACCGAGTCGTCGGACTCGAGCTCGGGGCGGACGACTACATCACCAAGCCCTTCTCGCCGCGCGAGGTCATCGCCCGGATCGCCAGCGTGCTCCGGCGCTCCGCGCGGCCGCTCGACGCGGTCGGTGCGACGCTGGTCTGCGGCGCGGTGCGATGCCTGCCCGACCAGCGCCAGGTCTTTGCCGCCGACACCGAGGTCGCACTCACCGCGACGGAGTTCGATCTGCTGGCCCATCTGATGACGTCGCCCACCCGGGTCTTCACCAGGGACCAGCTATTGCGTGGGGTGTGGGGCTATGACTCCTCCGCCGGACAGCGCACCGTCGACGTCCACGTCGCCCAGGTCCGAGCCAAGCTCGGCGCCCACGACGTCATCCGGACCGTGCGCGGGGTCGGTTATGCGGCCCAGGCCTCCCGACCCACTGCCGGCCCCGGACCCACTGCCGGCCCCGGACCTGCCGGCGGGCCCCGACCCGCCGGTGGCCGCGGATGACCTCGTGGCCGCGCACCTCACTGGCGGTCCGGATGTCTCTGCTCGCGGTGGCGATCGCCGTGCTCACCTCCCTGGTGGCCGCCGTGATCAGCATCAACCTGCTGCAGCAGGCCAGCGAGGAGACCGCCCGCGGGGCGCTGGCGGCGATCGCCGACGAGGCCCAGGCCACCGCTGCCGTCGGGGCGAACCCCGAGGCGGGACAGACCCGGGCGCGCAAGGCTCTCCAGTCACTCAACATCCAGATCGCGGTCATCAGGACACCCCCCGGCGGAGCCCCGAACGTCACCGGGGACGCCCTCGCCCGTCGCGCCCTCACCGACGCCCAGGTGCGGGACGTCGCCGGAGGCTCCCCGCTCACCCTGCGGCTTCCGAGGGACGGCAGCACCCTGCTCGTTGAGGCCCGGCCCACCGACGCGGGCGGTCTGGTCCTCGCCCAGCGCCGCAGTGACGCCATCGCCCTCGGCGGGCAGGCGCTGACTCAGCTCACGTGGCTGCTCGTCGTCGCCGGTCTCGTCGCCGCCGCGTTGGGGCTCCTCGTCGCCTGGCGCCTGTCGCTGCCGCTGAAGCGGGCGGCCGACGCGGCCGCGGCCCTCGCCCGGGGAGTTCGCGACGTCGCCGTCCCCGAGGGAGGGCCCCGCGAGGTCGCTGCGGTCGCCAGTGCGGTCAACCAGCTCGCCACCGCCCTCTCGCACTCCGAGGCTCGACAGCGCGAGTTCCTGCTGTCGGTCTCGCACGACCTCCGCACTCCCCTGACGGCCATCACGGGGTATGGCGAGTCGCTCGCCGACGGAGTCATCCCCCCCGACCGGCTGGCCGGCGTGGGGACCGTCATCGGCGAGGAGGCCCGCCGGCTCGAGCGGATGGTGACGGACCTGCTCGACCTCGCCCGGCTCGACGCCGCGGAGGTGAGCATGCACCCCGTCCTCGTGGACCTCGTCGACCTCGGACAGATCGCCGCACGTGTCTGGGGGCAACGATGCGCGGCCGAGGGGGTGGCGTTCATGGCCGAGACCCGCCTCGGCCCTCTGCCGGTCCACGTCGACCCCCAACGGCTGCGTCAGGCCGTCGACGGGCTGCTCGAGAACGCCCTGCGGATGACTCCCCGGGGCGCCCCGGTCGTGCTTGCCGTCCGGGCCGAAGGCATGGTCGCCGTCCTCGAGGTCCGGGACGGCGGACCGGGGCTCACCGATGACGACCTCTCAGTGGCCTTCGAGCGGTCGGCCCTCTCGACGCGCTACCGTGGCCAGCGGCAGGTCGGGACGGGCCTCGGTCTGGCCATCGTCGAGCGCATCGTCGTCCGGCTCGGTGGGGTCGTCGAGGCGGGCCATGCCCCCGAGGGCGGTGCCCGGTTCACCATCCGTCTCCCCGTCACCTCGCCGGCGACGACAACCTGACCCGAACGGAATACCGTCCACCGCGCCGGCTGCATTTGAGCTGCTCCTCGGGCTGCTGCGCCTCGGGGTGATACGGGGTGCTGCAGGCCGATCCGACGCAGGTCCTCGCCACGACCTTCGCCCCGCTGGGCTTCCTGGCCTGACCCGGTCGCATGGTCCTTCGGCGGAGCTCACGGTTGCGCTCACCACGGTGGACCCCTCCTGAGGGACGCAGCGGTGGAGGAGAGTCACGTCGCATCGGCCGGGGACAGCGCGAAGGTCAGCTCGTCGACCCGGCCCCGGAACTCGCCGTCCGTCGCCAGCCGCTCGGCGATCCGGGTGGCCAGGGACTGGACCTCGCTCTGGACGAGCCCGGGGACGAGCCGCAGGGCCACCCGCAGCACCCCGCCGGCGGTGGGGTCGCCGTCCTCGACGGCGTGGCCGACCACTGCGTCCTCCCGCTCGAGGGCTTTCGCGATCGCCCGCGTGACAAAGGGATCGAGGTGCGACGGCAGCCAGTCCCGGTCCTGCGACAGGGCCCAGACCATGCTCGGCCGCAGCTCCGTCGGGGTCGGGCCGGCCACGTCGACGACGAGCACCTGGCAGCCCTCGGAGACCGCCGCCTGAGCGGCGCGGGAGGCCGTCACGGGCACGGGTCGCGCGCCCGGGTTCCACGCCGAGAGGGCGGCGGCGCTCGTGAAGATCGGCAGCGCCCGGCGTCCGTCCGGCGCCGCGAGCGTGACGACAGCCAGGTCGGTGGACGTCTCCGCCGCGGGCCCATCCACCTCGCCGGGCTCGGCCGGGACCGCGACGATCGGGACGATCCACCGGGCTGCGCGCACCCTCCTCATCAGCGCGGAGTCCTGCTCGACGCTCGGCCCCGCCGCTTGCTGCTCCAGCGCCCGCAGCACCGCAGGGTCCGCGGCGCCATCATCCTGGTCGAAGCCGGTGCCACTCAACGTGCGCCCGCTCCACGGGGTGCCCCCCGTGTCGGCAGGACCGGAGGCGTCGTCGGCCCCCGTCACGACCCGGGGTCCGTGTCGTCGTGACCCCCACCGACGAGCGCCTCGACCTCGATCTCGACCCGCATGTCCTGGTGCAGCAGTCCGGCGACGATGACCATCGTCGCGGCGGGCGGTGTCGCGGCGAAGACCTGCGCGTGCACCCGTCCGACGGCGTCGCAGTCCCGCCGGTGCGTGACGTACATCCGGGTGCGGATGACGTCGGCCACCGAGCCGCCCAGCTCGACGACGGCCGCGAGCGCCGTGTCGAGCGCGACCCGCAGCTGGGCCGCCGGGTCGGCCGGGTGGAGGACCACGCCGTCGCGCGAAGAGGTGCAGCCGGACACGATGATCCGATCGCCGACCCGCAGGGCCCGGCAGTAGCCGTAGGCGCGCTCCCACTCGCCACCGGAGGCGATCCGGCGCCGCTCGCTCATGGCCGTCCGGCCACGTCGAGGGCGTCGGGCAGGGTGAAGGCCCCCCGGTAGAGCGCCGATCCGATGATCGCCCCCTCGACGCCGTCACCGACGAGCTCACGCAGCCGACGAAGGTCGTCGAGCGTGGAGATGCCACCGGAGGCGACGACCGGGCGGGCGGTGCGGGAACAGACCTGGCGGAGCAGGTCCACATTGGGCCCCGCGAGCATGCCGTCCTTGGTCACGTCGGTGACGACATAGCGGGCGCACCCCTCGCCGTCGAGCCGGGCGAGGGTCTCCCACAGGTCGCCGCCGTCCTTGGTCCATCCTCTGGCCGCGAGGGTGGTGCCCCGCACGTCGAGGCCGACGGCGATGCGGTCGCCGTGCTCCGCGATCGCCGTCGCCGTCCACTCCGGGTCCTCGAGTGCCGCCGTGCCGAGATTGACACGCCGGCAGCCGGTCGCCAACGCGGCCTCGAGGGTGGCCGCGTCGCGGATGCCACCGGAGAGCTCGACCTGCAGGTCGAGGCGCCGGACGATCGAGTCGATGAGCTCGCGGTTGGCACCCCGGCCGAACGCGGCGTCGAGGTCGACGAGGTGGAGCCACTGGGCGCCCTGGTCCTGCCAGGCCTTGGCGGCGTCCCACGGGTCGCCGAACTCGCCGCCGGTGCCGGCCACGCCCTGCACGAGCTGCACCGCCCGTCCACCGGCGATGTCGACCGCCGGCAGCAGCTCGAGGCGGGGGAGGGTTGACATGTCGTTCACGGGTCGGAGCTCCTCGGGAGGGGGTGCGGTCAGGTCTGCGGGGTCACGGTGAGCCGACGTCACAGCGAGTCGACCCAGTTCTCGAGCAGGTGGGCACCCGCGTCCCCGGACTTCTCCGGGTGGAACTGGGTAGCGCTGAGGGGACCGTTCTCGACGGCCGCGACGAAGTCGCAGCCGTGGCTCGCCCAGGTGACCGTCGGGGTGACGACCTCGAACCGACCCTCCGGGCGCAGGGTCCAGGTCTGCACGGCATACGAGTGGACGAAGTAGAACCGCTCGTCCTCCACGCCGGCGAAGAGGCGCGAGCCCCGTCCGGCCGTCACGCCCGACCAGCCCATGTGCGGCACGATGTCGGCGGCGAGGCGGTCGACCCGGCCGGGCCACTGGGCGAGGCCCTTCTCCGGGTGGCCGCCGTCGGGCTCGCTGGAGCCGTCGAAGAGCACCTGCATGCCGACGCAGACGCCGAGCACCGGTCGGCTGCCGGAGATCCGGACGTCGATGATGCGGGGCCCGCCGGCCGCCCGCAGTCCCCGCAGGCAGGCGTGGAAGTTGCCGACACCGGGCACGAACAGGCCGTCGGCCGCCAGCGCCGTCGCCGGGTCTGCGGTCAGCTCGACGTCGGCGCCGACCCGCTCGAGGGCGCGGACGACCGAGTGGACGTTGCCGCTGCCGTAGTCGAAGACCACGACCCGCTTGCTCACCGTCTGCCCTCCATCTCGTCGCGCCACGAGGTGTCCTCGTGGACCATCCTCTCGAACCGCGAGGCCACCGCCGCCGACGGCTCGACCTCGCGGCCCTCAGGCAGGTCAATCGGGTGCTCCGTGCCGGCGAGCAGGGTGCCCCCCGGCAGACCGAGGGCGGTCAGCAGATCGCCGAGGACGGTGCGAGCGTCGCCGCGGGGGTCGTGGACCACGTCGGCCACGGCCGCGACGGCGGCCGGGTCGCTGACCCCGGCGACCCGCACGAGGTCCGCGAGCCGGGCGACCGCGAGACCGCCGGGGCGCACGAGGCCGGCGCCCGGCTGCCACGCGAGCCACCGCCGGACGGCGCGCCACCGGGCGGGAGTCACCGCGACGAGGGCCTGACCGCCGATGACCGCGAACCCGATCGCCGGCCGCAACCGGCCGGGCAGCGGCCGGTTGAGCAGCAGCGTCATCGCGTCGTCGTACGGCTCGTGGACGGCACTGGCGCCCGGCGTCGGCACCACGGCGGTCCAGCCGTCCTCGAGCGGCGCGACACCCACCCCCGTGAGGCCGCGACCGGCCCAGCGGAGGGTGGGGTCCATCGCGGCCCGCACGAGGAGCAGCCCCGTCGGTGCTCGCCTGGCGCCACTCACGAGCGGGCCACCTCTAGAGGCTGCCCTTGGCGCTCGGTATGCCGCTCACGCGCGGGTCCCGCGCGACCGCCGCGCGCAACGCCCTCGCGACGGCCTTGAACTGGGCCTCGACGAGGTGGTGCGGGTCGCGGCCGGCGAGGACCCGGACGTGGAGGGCGATGCCGGCATGGAGCGCGAAGCTCTCGAAGACGTGGCGGGTCAGCGATCCGGCGTAGGTGCCGCCGATGATGACGTAGGCCTGGCCGTCCGGCTCCCCGGTGTGGACGACGTAGGGGCGGCCCGCGACGTCGACCACGGCCTGGACGAGGGCCTCGTCGAGCGGCACGGTTGCGTCGCCGAACCGGGAGATCCCCCGCTTGTCGCCGAGCGCCTCGCGCAGGGCGTCGCCGAGGACGATCGCGACGTCCTCCACGGTGTGGTGGGCGTCGACGTCGGTATCGCCGGTCGCGGTGACCGTGAGGTCGATGAGTGAGTGCTTGGCCAGGGACGCGAGCATGTGATCGTAGAACCGGACACCGGTCGAGATGTCGGACTCCCCGGTGCCGTCGATGTCGAGGGTGAGCTCGACCGACGACTCGCTCGTGCACCGCGAGATGTGGGCGCGGCGCGGTGCGGCCGTGTCGCTGGTGGCGGCCATCGGTCAGGACTCCTCGCGGGTCGGGGACTGTCGGTGGGAGTCTGGCAGATCGGACACCGCCGCGAGGAACGCGTCGGTCTCGCTCGCCGTGCCGGCAGTCACGCGCAGGTGGTGCGCGAGGCCGACGTCGCGCACGAGGACGCCGGCGTCGAGCAGGGTCTGCCACGTCGCCTCCTCATCGGCAAGACCGCCGAAGAGGACGAAGTTGGCGTCGCTCGGCACCGGGGGGTAGCCCAGGGAGTCGAGCTCGGCGACGATCCGGTCGCGCTGCTCCTTGATCGCCTCGACGCTCGCGAGGAGGCTCGCGTCGTGCTCGATCGCCGCCCGGGCGATCGCCTGCGTCGGGTCGGAGAGGTGGTAGGGCATCCGCACCAGCCGCAGGGCGTCGACGAGGTCGGGCGACGCGGCGAGGTATCCGACTCGCGCCCCGGCGAGCGCGAAGGCCTTGCTCATGGTCCGGGTGACGACCAGCAGCGGGTGGTCCTCCAGCAGCGTCATGGCACTGGGCGTCCCGGGGCGGGCGAACTCGGCGTAGGCCTCGTCGACGACGACGAGCGACCCGCGAGCGGCGTCGAGGACGGCCTGCACGACGTCGAGGCCCAGCGCGGTGCCGGTGGGGTTGTTGGGCGAGCAGAGGAAGACGATGTGCGGCTGGTGGTGCCGGACCTGGGCGACTGCGCCCGCGGCGTCGAGGTCGAAGGCTCCGGTCGGGGCGCCCCGCAGACCGTCGACCCACGTCGTGCCCGTGGTGCGGGTGATGATCGGGTGCATAGAGTAGGCCGGCGTGAAGCCGAGTGCGGTCCGGCCCACGCCCCCGAACGCCTGGACGAGGTGCAGGAGCACCTCGTTGGATCCGTTGCCGGCCCAGACCTGCTCGGGCTCTATCGGCTGGCCGGTCTGCGCGCGCAGGTAGCCCGCGAGCGCCTCACGCAGGGCGGTGAACTCCCGGTCGGGATAACGGTTGAGGTGGCCTGCGACCTCCGCCACCGCCACCGCGATGGCCGCGGCGACGTCGGCCGGCACGGCATACGAGTTCTCGTTGGTGTTGAGGCGCACCGCGACGTCTAGCTGCGGCGCACCGTATGCCGTCCGGCCGCGCAGGTCCTCGCGCAGCAGGCTGGTGACGAGGGGGTTCATCGAGCGCGGGGCTCCGGTACCGCGTCGCCGAACCGGGCCGTGACGGCCTCGCCGTGGCCGGGCAGGTCCTCGGACTCGGCGAGGGTGACGACGTGATGGGCGACGTCGCGAAGCGCCGGCTCGTCGTAGCTGACGACGTGGATGCCGCGAAGGAACGACTGCACCGACAGGCCGCTGCTGTGGCAGGCGCACCCGGCCGTGGGCAGGACGTGGTTGGACCCGGCGGCGTAGTCACCGAGGCTGACCGGAGCCCACGGGCCGACGAAGATGGCGCCGGCGTTGCGCACCCGCGCGGCGACCGAGGTTGCGTCGCGGGTCTGGATCTCCAGGTGCTCGGCGGCGTAGGCGTTGCAGACCGCGAGCCCGGCCTCGAGGTCGTCGACGAGGACGATCCGCGACTGGGTGCCGGCGAGCGCGGTGGCGACCCGCTCGCTGTGCTTCGTCGCGGCGACCCGACGGGGCAGGGCTTCCTCGACCGCGAGCACGAGCGTCTCGCTGTCGGTGACCAGGACCGCGGCCGCGAGCGGGTCGTGCTCGGCCTGGCTGATGAGGTCGGCGGCGACGTGCTCGGGGTCGGCGGTCTCGTCGGCGAGGACGACAATCTCCGTCGGGCCGGCCTCGGCGTCAATGCCGATGACGCCCTTGAGGAGGCGTTTGGCCGCGACGACCCAGATGTTGCCCGGGCCAGTGACGAGGGAGACGGGCTCGCAGACGACCGGTTCGGGCGCGACCGCGCCGGAGTGGTCGTCGAGCTTGTCCTCGAACCCGTGGGCGAACATCGCGACCGCCTGGGCGCCCCCGACGGCATACACCTCGTCGACGCCGAGCAGCTCGCAGGTGGCGAGGATCGTGGGGTTGGGGTAGCCGGCGAAGTCGCCGGTGTTCTCCTTCTGCGGCGGGCTCGCGACGGCGATCGACCCGACCCCGGCGAGCTGGGCGGGAACGACGTTCATGACGACGCTCGAGGGATAGACCGCGAGGCCGCCGGGCACGTAGAGGCCGACCCGGTCGACCGGCACCCATCGTTCGGTGACCGTGCCACCGTCGACGACCTGGGTCGTCGTGTCGGTGCGTCGCTGGTCGTTGTGGACGATCCGGGCGCGACGGATCGACTCCTCGAGCGCGGCGCGCAGGCTCGGTTCGAGCTGGTCGAGGGCTGCGGTCAGCACCTCGTTCGGCACGCGCAGGTGCGTCGGCCGGACCCCGTCGAACTTCTCGGAGAGGTCCCGCAGGGCCTCGGCGCCGCGACGCTGCACGTCCTCGACGATCGGGCGGACCTGGATGAGGGCCGCCTCGACGTCGAATTCCGCGCGGGGCAGGGCCTGGCGCAGGGCACGCACCTCGAGAGGGCGTCCCCGCAGGTCGAGTCGCGACATCATGGGGATGATTCTAGTTCGGGGCCGCGACGTCGCCGAACTCAGGCGAGGAGATCGCGGGCGATCAGCTCGAGCGTGACCAGGGTCGAGATGGCCTGGACGAGCAGCAGCGCCACGAGGACCACCAGCTGCACGGCGGCCGCCTGCACCGGAGTCGCCCCACCCAGCAGCATCCCGACGAACGCGCCCGGCAGGGTGACGAGACCGACGGTCCGGGTCTGGTCGAGTCCTGGCATCAGCGCCAGACCGGCGTCCTCGCGCGCCACGAGGAGCCGGGAGTCACGCTCCAACAGGCCCACCGAGAGCCCCGCCTCGTATTCACCGTGCCGCTCCCGAAGCGCGTCCAGGGTCCGACGTCCGGCCAACGTCGTCGCCGTCATGGCCCCGCCGATGAGGATGCCGAGGATCGGCACCACCGCCACTTCCTGCAGGGGGATGAGGCCGCTCAGGAGCAGGAAGGCTCCGACCGGCACGGCGCCCGAGGCAACGGACACGCCCGCCCACCACCACCGTCCCCGCGGCACGAGCCGACGTCCCGAGGTCAGCGAGGCGACGACCAGCATCACCGCCACGAACAGGCTGGTCAGCCACCAGGAGCCCAGGACCACCGCGATGATCGCGCCGACAACGGCCAGCTGCACGACGGCCCGGGCAGCGGCGGTGAGGTCGGCCCGGGCGAACTGCAGCCCGCCGACCCGGTTGACCAACGCGGCAAGCAGGGTGAGTGCGACGACGACGACGGCCAGTCGGACGTAGGAGCCGGTCCCGTCGATCGTGACCAAGGACTCGGCGGGCAGGTGCATGCCGCCATTATGCGTGGCACCAAAGAGCCGCCCGCACAGCGTGGACGTCTGTGGGGCGCTGGTCCTCGCCCCGCCGGCTGGGCGGGGTGTGGGACGGGGTCGTCAGACGTGCCAGGTCACGCCGGTGTCCGTGACCGTGGCGGTGAGGTCCCGCTGGTGGACGAGGGTGTGGTGACGTCCGCAGAGCAGGGCCGCGTTGGACAGGTCACTCGGCCCACCTCGGCTCCACCACTGGACGTGGTGCACATCGGCCCACTGGGCCGGCACCGTGCACCCCGGGAAGGTGCACTGGTGGTCGCGGTGCCAGACGGCCTTGCGCTGCACCGGGGTGAAGAACCGGTCGCCGTAGCCGATGTCGAGGACCTCGCCACGGCTGCCGAGCACCATCGGGATGATCCGGGCGTCGCAGGCCATCCGACGGACCACGGCGGGCGAGAGCAGCTCACCGGTCATCGTCAGGCCAGCACCGCGGCACTGCTCCACGATGTGGTCCAGCGGGATGGTGACGATGACCTGCGCCTTCTCGGTCCTGGGCTGCTCGCCGGGCGACGACACGCCCCGACGGACCACCTCAAGCAGCGCGTCAGCGCGTCGGGTCGCCGCCGGTCGAGGGTCGAGCTCACCGTCAGGTCCCTTCACCGGCGCCGACAGCGCAGCCAGGGCCGCATCAATGACGGCGGCGCCCTCCGCGTCGAGGATGACTCGGTAGGTCGACATCCCCGCAGGACCGGTGCTCTTGTGCAGCGCCCGGCCCAGCCGGCGCCGCCGCTCATCGTTTTCAAGGTCCGACGCCGGCTTGATCAGCTGTGCGGCGAAGCGGATCGCCCGTGCCAGCTCATGAGAGCTGAGGCCGCGGCCGCGGCCGTCGTCGGATGCTGCGCCGACGAGGGCCACGACGTCCGCAGCCAACGCGTCAGGGTCGGCCACCTGTTTCACGTCCCGAACGAACCGCGCGACCTGGTCCGCCTTGGCGAGCGGCATCGCCCCCGCCCGGAATGCGTCGACGAACGCCTCGCCCAGGCCCGAGCACGCCTCGGCGACCCGCAGGACCGCGGTGACGTGCTGGACGTCGGGTCGCGGCGCCGACGCCCCTGCGGCCTGGCAGAGCCAGTCGACCGTTGACAAGCCGTGGGCGTTGGCTGAGCCCCGTGCCTGCGCCTCGGCGGCGACCGCCACCTCGACCCGGTCCAGTGTGCAGCGCAGGCGTCCGACCAGACCCAGCGCCGCAGCCAACCCGTCATCGCCGTGCCGCCAGGCGGGTTCGACAAGGGCCTTGTCGGACGCTGCGGCGGCGACCTCGAGCCAGTCGAGCATCGACCCCTGGGGTGCGGACGCGGCTCCGGCGCCGCCATCGCTGACCGGGTCCGTGTCGACGTCGTCGCGGGAGCCCTTGCCGTCCTCGCCGTCCTCGCCTGAGTCCTCGCCTGAGTCCTCGCCTGAGTCCTTGACGTCCTCGCCTGAGTCCTTGACGCCCTCGCCTGAGTCCTCGCCGACCTCCCGTGAGTCCTTGGCGTCCCCGCCGCCCACGCCGTCAGAGACAGCGGCGCCACTTAGGACATCGGCGGCTCGAGGTGCGCCTGACTTCCATGCGGCCAGCCCCGCGAAGAGCGCACCGAGCGCGACGCCGCGGGTCGACGACCCGGGCCAGGTCCCGACCCGGGCCGAGCCGACGTCGCTCTCGCGCTGTGGCTGCTG
>NZ_JBKJPP010000200.1:0-7397 GCF_046595215.1 Lapillicoccus sp.
GGACGACGGGCGCGACGACCACGACGACCACGACGACCTGGGTCCCGGGCGGACCGACTCCCACGACGGCAGCGGCACGCACCGCGTCGAGGGTCTCGACGCGCTGCTCGATGCCGACCGGGGTCACCACTGCCCGGGCAGTGGTCACGACATGGGACAGCCGACCTTCGATCCACAGTCGACCGTCGGGGTCCAGGTGCCCCACGTCTGCCGTGCGGTGCCACCCCGGGTCGCGCGAGCTGGCGCGTTCCGTGGCCCACAAGGCGTCGTACCGGTCCTTGACGTGCGCTCCCCGCACGCAGACCTCACCGCTGGCACCGGGAACGGTGGTCAAGGAGCCATCCGCGATCCCCCGGTCCGACAACGGGCTCATGGCCACGTCGACACCGGGCAACGGCCGGCCCACACAGACACCGTGGCCGGCTCCGGCCTCCTCGATCTCGGCCAGGGAGATGTCCGTGACCGGCAGGGCCTCCGTCATCCCGTAGGGCGTGTGCGCGTCAGCGGCGGGGAGCACCGCACGCACCGCGTGCAGGAGGGACGTCGGCACCGGAGCGCCGGCCGACATCAGGAGACGGACGCCCCCAAGCGCCGACCGCTGGCTTCGCGTGAGGTGTGCCGCACTGGCCGCGACCCCGCGCAGCGCTGCCGGCGCCGCAAACACGATGGTGGCGTCGACTGCCTCGACGGCGTCGGCCAGGCCGGCCGCGGTCAGCGTCTGCGGAGCCGTGACGTCGATGTCCGGGACGGCGGTGGCGACGCCGAGGGCCGGCCCGAGCAGGGCGAAGGGCGCGAAGGCAGCCACGAGACGGTCCTGCGTGGTGATGCCGTAGGTCGAGCGCAGGAGCTCGAGCTGCGACATGACCTGGTGGTGCCGGTAGACCACGCCCTTGGCCGGGCCCGTGGCTCCGGAGGTGAACACCACCGCGCAGTCCGCGTCCACCGACGGCGGCGCGGTCGGCTCCGACAGGTCGGATGGCTGCGATGGCTCGGATGCCTCAAACCGCTCGAGAGGCGGCGACGGCGTCGAGACTGAGCGGCCAAGCCGGGCCAGCTCGCGGACACCGTGCCGGGCGCCGAGGGCCCGCATCAGCGTGTGGGTCATCCGCCCGGCCGCGATGCGTTGAACGGGAAGACGCATCAGCTGCGCTGCGGCGAGGCCCGGGCCACCGCCGATCACGTGGTCGAGCGATGCGCTCCGCAGCGCCCGGCGCATCCCGATCAGGCCCAGCCCCTTGTCCGCGACCACGATCACCCCACCGGCGCGCCACACGGCATACACCGCCGCGGTCAGCTCGGCCGAGGGCGGGATGAGCAGGGCCACCCGGTGCCCGGGACGGACTCCGGCGACGGCGAGCCCGGCGGCCAGGTCCTCCACCCGCGACGCGAGCGACGCCCAGCTGACGCGTGTCCCGCCGACCTCGACGACCGCCGGAGAGCTGTCCTGCGCCCGGGCGGACAGGGCGGACCAGAGCCTCTGGTCGGTGACCGCGGGCGGCATGCGCGGTCGGTCAGGCCCACCGGCGCCCCCCCGAGAGCTTGTGGTTGCCCCTGGGGGCGTGGCGAACCCGTCGGTCACCCACTGCGCCACGGCCTCGGCATACTGCGGCGCATCCTCGGTCACGAGGTGGGAGGCACCCTCGTATCGGTGCAGCTGCGCCTGGGGCAGCCTCGCCCGCAGGTCGGCCAGGTATCGCTCGCCGAACACGGGGTCGCGCGGACCCCACAACAGCAGGGCGGGCACGTCGATCGAGCGGACACCCTCGGCGATGGCGGCGAGAGCCGGCGCGGAGCGGTGGTCCGGCGTAAAGGGGATGTCGGCGACGAAGTCTCCGACCGACTGCCGGCGCGCGGCCGAGCGGTAGGGCTGCGCGAAGGCTCGGCGGACGTCCGTCGGGAGGGCGGGCCGCGAAAGCGCCGTGGCCGCCCGCACGAACGCCGGCGTCCGCACGCAGGCCACCTCGCGCAGCAGCGGCAGGTGCGCCAACCGGATGAGGGCCGGGCCGCGGTCGTGCGCCCCCAGGGCGACGGCCGTGTTGGTGAGGACGACCCCGCTCAGCTGGTGACCATGGGCCAGGGCCCACCCCAGCGAGATGGCGCCGCCCCAGTCGTGCCCGACCGTGATCACCGGACCGGTGATCCCTAGCGTCTCGGTGAGGTCACCCAGGTCGGCAACTCGTTGCGAGACGCTCCTCGGTGCGGCCGGTCGTGCTGAGTAGCCCATGCCGAGCTGGTCCGGCGCCACCACGCGCCATCCCGGAGGCGCAGCCGCCAGCAGCCTGCGCCACAGGTAGGACCAGGTGGGGTTGCCGTGCACGCACAGCAAGGTCCCGACCGGGTTCGGGACCCCGTTGTCCAGCAGGTGCCACGTGTGGGACACCCCGTCGGCGTCGGTGACGGCGACCAGCCTCGACCACGCCTGCTCCAGACCGGGCAGGCCCTGTGGTGCCATTCGGGCGGAGCCCGCTGTCACCAGACGATCTCGAGACACGACGCGTTCAGCCCCGAGCCGATCCCCATCAGGAGCACGCGGTCGCCGTCCTCGAGCCGGTCCGCCTCGGTCGCAAGGGTGAACGGCACCGACGCCGGCCCGATGTTGCCTCGGGTGGGGAAGGTCCGCGGCACCAGGGTGGGGTCGATCCCGAGCCGCGCGCAGAGCTCATTGGTGTGCACCTGGGAGATCTGGTGGATGACGTAGCGGCTCATGCCGTCCGCCCAGTCGAACTCTGTGGCGGCGTCGGCCCACAGCTCGTCGGAGAGCTGGAGTCCCGCGTCGAGCAGCCCCTTGAGGTCGGTGTACATGACCTGGTTGTCCCCCACGCACAGTTGGTGGTGCGCGGTGGCGGCCCTGCTGACCGCCCCGACGAGGCGGTGCCCCTCCGGGTGCCGATCGGCGCGACCGAGGACCATGGCTGCGGCGCCCGACCCGAGGGTCAGGGCTGCGAACTGCGCCATGACGTCCTTGGAGGTCGTCTCAGGACGGGACAACCGCTCGATGGTGCTCTCCTGGACGGTCCGGGAGTCCTCCCCGTCGACGACGAGGGCGTAGTCGATGACGCCGGCATCGATCATGGCGGCGGCCAGCTCCATGCCGTTGACGAACCCCAGACAGGCGTTCGTGATGTCGAAGTTCTGACACGACGTCGCCAGCCCGAGGCCGTAATGGACCGACACGGCGCTCGAGGGTTCGAGGAACTGGCGACTCACCGAGGTGTTCACCAGCAGCCCGATGCGGGCGCGGTCGATGCCGCACTCCCCGAGGGCCTTCTCTCCCGCCGCCACCGCGCCGTCAACGAACGAGAACCCCTCCGGCCACCAACGCCGTTCACGGATGCCGACGAGCCTCTCGAGCAGTCCTGCCCTCAGGCCCACCCGGTGGTAGGTGTCCGCCAGCCGCGCGTCCAGGGCCGCGGAGGTGATGACCTCCGAGGCGTCCTCGGTGCACACCGTCAGGACGGCGGTGTTGGTGAAACGGTGCGTCGCGTTGCCGTTCATCAATAGGTCCCGGTCCCGGCCAGGACGGCCTCGTGTCGCCGCCGCCGTCTGCGTTCCGCCGTTGTCCCCATCCGGCACATGCTATGTGGCGGGAAGGACCGCCGCCCGAGCGCCCTCTGCAGCGTGAGACGAGCGTCACCCCGGTGGGGCCGTCCGAACATGAGACAGTCGGCGGCAACGGTGAGGGATAGCGTGAGGTGGAGAGCAACCTCCTTGAGGACGCTGGCGTCCCTGGGTCGCTCCATAGGGAGATGCCATGAAAGCGCTCGTGTATCACGGTCCGGGTAACAAGGCATGGGAAGACGTCGCGGACGCGGCGATCCAGGAGCCGACGGACGTCGTCGTCAGGGTCGACACCACCACCATCTGCGGAACCGACCTGCACATCCTGCACGGCGATGTGCCTGCCGTCACCGACGGTCGGATCCTCGGCCACGAGGCCGTCGGCACCATCACCGAGGTCGGCGGCGCCGTCAAGGGCTTCCACGTCGGCGACCGGGTGCTGGTCCCGGCCATCACGAAGTGCGGGCGGTGCGAGTACTGCCAGCGGGGTATGCCGTCCCACTGCCAGACGGTGGGTGGCATCGGCTGGATCTTCGGCCACCTCATCGACGGGACGCAGGCCGAGCTGGTCCGGGTCCCCTACGCCGACACCTCGCTCTACGCGGTGCCCGAAGGCGTGACCAACGAGCAGGCGATCTTCCTCGCCGACTCGCTGCCCACCGGCTACGAGGTCGGCGTGCTCGCCGGGGGTGTCCGGCCCGGGGACACCGTCGCCGTGGTCGGGGCGGGGGCCGTGGGCCTCTCAGCCATCCTCACCACCGGTCTGTGGGGCGCGTCCAAGATCATCGCGGTCGACTCCAACAAGTTCCGGCTGGAGAAGGCCCACGAGTTCGGCGCGACCGACACGGTCGAGGTGGGCCCGGACACGGTCGCCGAGGTCATGGCCCTGACCGACGGTCTCGGGGTCGACGTGGCCATCGAGGCAGTCGGCTACCCCGAGACGCTGCTGACAGCGGCGGCGCTCGTGCGACCAGGTGGCACCATCGCCAACATCGGCGTCCACGGGGCCCCGGTCGAGCTGCCGATGCACGAGATGTGGATCCAGAACGTCACGCTGACCATGGGCCTGGTGGACACGGTCTCCATCCCCACCCTGCTCAAGATGGTGGCCAGTGGCCGGATCCCTGCCGAGAAGATGGGGACGCACACCTTCACCTTCGACCAGATGGACGAGGCCTACGACGTGTTTGCGAACGCGGCCTCGAACCTGGCGCTGAAGGTCATCATCACCCCCTGACCACCTCGACCCCGCTGGCGGCTCCGCACCGTGTGGAGCCGCTACCCGGCGGCAGGGACCTCGGCGCCCCCGGGGCGGGTGTGAACAGCTGGCTGGGCTATGGTCCGGGACACCCCGCAGCCGAACGAAGAGGTCCCCCGATGGGCGTCACCCAGACCGAGCCACCCACCCGCACGCAGGCCGCCGCGGCCGTCCTGGCCGCCAAGAGGGCGACCGGGCTGCGCTGGGACCAGCTGGCCGAGGTCGTCGGCCAGTCCACCGTGTGGACGACGTCGGCCCTGCTCGGCCAGCAGACCCTCACCGCCGATCAGGCCGCCGCGGCCGGCTCCGCGCTGGACCTGGACGAGGGCGTCGTGGCGGCGTTGACCCTGCCGCCGGTCCGCGGCGCCGCCGTGGTCGACACGAGCGACCCGCTGGTCTACCGCCTGACCGAGATGGTGCAGGTGTATGGCGCCACGATCTCGGAGCTGGTCCGCGAGGAGTTCGGCGACGGCATCGTCAGCGCGATCGACTTCGAGATGGGCCTCGAACGCATCGCCGACCCCAAGGGGGACCGGGTGCAGATCCTGATCAACGGCAAGTTCCTGCCCTATCGGATCTGGTAGTCGTTCCGACCGGCGTCAGTCCAGCAGCGCACCTGCCCACCGCCAGTCGCCGGCCGGACCGCGGTATTCCACCCGCTGGATGTCCTCGTCGTGCGCGTCGTCGTCGCGCGCCCAGACCAGCGCTGCGGCGTGGTCGACGAACTCACCGTCCGCGACGACATCACCCATACCATCGAGAAATCGATAGCCCGTCATGGCGCACCATCCTAGGCTCGCGGCGGTCCCGGTGGGCTACCCACTGCGCGGCGCGAATCGTGGTGACCCACCGGGGACGAAGGACGCGGCGCAGCCGTGGATCGGTGACGTCCTGAGCGTGCGGAGCCGCCAGCGTCCCGTCGTTCGTCCCGGCCTCCCACGGCGCTAGGCGGCGATGGCGCCGGAGTGGTTCAGGGCGAGCGCCGCACACGCAGCGAGCGGTCGGCTGGCTGGCGTCTACCCTTGCGGGCATGAGTTCTCGCGGGCGTGGAGTCCTGGTCACCGGCTCATCGCGGGGAGTGGGCGCTGCCACGGCCCGCGCCTTCGCGCAACGGGGGGACCGCGTCGTCGTGCACTACCGCTCGGGTGAGGGACCGGCCAAGGAAGTGCTCGGGAGTATGCCGGGCACCGGCCACTCCCTCGCCCAGGCCGACCTGTCCGATCCCGCCGCCGTCGAGCGGTTGGCGCATGAGGCGGTCGAGGCGCTCGGTCGGGTCGACGTCCTGGTCAACAACGCCGCCCTGTTCCTCGACCCGGCCGGCGACGGCAGCCGGCGGGGCGACCACCGCATCACCGACGTGGACTACGACGCCTGGGTGCGGGCCTGGCAGACGACCCTGGCCACGAACCTGATGGGTCCCGCCAACCTCACGTGGTGCGTCGCCCAGCACATGATCGCCATGCCACCTGCGGATGACCTGCCCGTCGGCCGGATCGTCAACGTCGGCTCACGAGGCGCCTACCGGGGGGAGCCGGACGTGCCGGCATACGGTGCCAGCAAGGCGGGGTTGCACGCCTTCGGTCAGTCGATGGCGCTCGCCCTGGCGCCGGAGGGCATCTCGGTGGTGACCATCGCCCCGGGCTTCATCGCCACCGACATGGCCGCGCAGCTGCTGGACCGGCCGGGGGGCGACGCGATCCGCGCGCAGAGCCCGTTCAACCGCGTCGCGTCGCCCGAGGAGGTGGCCCGCGCCATCGTGTCCCTCGCGGAGCCGGGTGCGGAGTGGGTCTCCGGCGCCGTGGTCGACTTCAACGGCGCCAGCTATCTGCGCTGAGGCGGTCGGGCCGTGGGGTGCTCGGTCAGCGGCTCGGTAGTAGCGTTCACCGCGCAGCCTCCGCCGCTTCTCCTGCTGGTGAGGCCGTGCAACCCATCTGATCGAGGCGCGATGTCGGCCGCGAGACGATCTCGACGAAGGAGTCAAATGCTTCTCGAAGCCGAGCTGTTCGTGATGACAGAGGACATGCTGGTCGAAGTGCTCGGGCGCATCCGGGACGATGACCGGGAGATCGTCCTCCCCGTGATGGTCGGCACGCCCGGCACCGACCCCACCACCTGGATGTGGGAGGCCCTCGAGCAGCACGCCGAGGACGACGCTCGGGTGCCAGGCGTGCTCAACCGTCGGAGCCGGGACGCGGGGGATGACCACCGTTCTGGCCGTGAGCTGCTCGGAGAGGACCCGATGGGACAGATCGCGCTGCTCGCCGGTGCGGCGAGTGAGGCCGCTCACGCGGCCGTTGACGGCGACGCCCCGGTGACCTCACCCTTCGGCGACGTCTCCACCCGGGACTACCTGCTCCAGCTCACCCTGGCGCGGTGCTTCCTCGCGCACTACATCGCGGCCTATCTCGGGTCGACCGCCTGCCCGCTCCCGGAGGAGCTCGCCCGACCCCTGTGGGAGCTGACCGCACCCGACGCGGAAACGTGGCGCTCGCGGGGCTTCTTCCGTGCCCCGATGCCGCTGCCCGACCACGTGTCATGGCGGGACCGGTTCCTGTTGTCGGCCGGGCACCAGCCCCACCCG